>JBDKKX010000157.1:0-10273 GCA_039795795.1 Bacteroidota bacterium
ACGGATTTTTTTTGGAATTCCTGCTTAAAATCAAGCATAAATTCCAAAAAAATCCGTGTAAATCCGTCCAATCCGTGTCCTCCGCGTTCCCATTGTATCGCAACCAAATAATATTTTGTCTAAAAATTAAATTTTACCCTTTTGAGACAGCCACCGTTTACTCATTTTTTAATTCAATTTAATTTTTCCTAAAACGTGTTTTCCAATATTTCGACCTTGTTCTACTCCAATTTTAATGGCAGGCATATAGTGAATTCCGCCATACATTCGACTAATTGCCGCTTCGTCCGCCGCCGCATTGAAGGAAGGAAACTGCTTTGTCCCCATGTTGAACTGCACTTCTGTATCATCAGTGAAGGTTAAAGTATCACCAAAAAAGTGATTTAATACTGTCGAAGCCGCGCCCGAAATCACGCTATGTCCACTTGGATATTCTGGAAACGGCGGCGTAACAAGAATTGGAGTCCAATCTTGCTTATCTTTCATGTATTTTGTGATGTAAGTTTCGGGGCGAACGACTTCACTACGGTACTTTTCATCCCAACAACTAATAAATCCATCAAAAATTGCAATTGAAGTTTGAGCATACACCGCAGCAGCCTTTATATTATCCACTTTAAGCTGACGAGAGACAGCTTTGGTAATATGCAGCCAATGTCCACCAGGTGTCACTTTTTTGATGATAAAATTAACGTGACCTGCATTTTGAGTTGCCATCGGGCTGTCATCCCAATACCGCGCAATCGCAATGCGTTCGGGCGTGCTGTCCGCCACCGATTTAGCCACTTCAAAGGCTTGTTTATAAAACAAACTGTTTGGATTCATATCAAACGGCGTTGGACGCATCGGCTTGAATTGCGAAGCGGAATCCAGCGTCAAAGACCGAATTTTATTCCAATGCGGCTCTGCGGCATCCGCATAATCGGGCGCAGTGGGTCTCCAACGGCTCGGATTGTCGAAAGTGACCGTATATTTAGGCGCGGAACGGGTCTGCAAATAGTTGTCTTTGCCCGACCAAGCAATGATACTGCCCGCAATCGTGTCCCCGAACGCCAAAGAACGTTCAAAAACATCTTTCGGAATCCCAATTTGCTTGAATTCTTTTAAAATTTTTGTTTCAAATTGCGTGATGCTGTCTTCCGAAAAAATAAGTTTTTTCCCAACCCGCAAATACGCTTTCACGCTCGCCAACGGATAACAATAGGTTTTTCCCGCTTCGGGTTTGGGTAAATTGCTTAAACCTGAGATTTGTCCAGCAAGGGTTTTATATGCTAAATTGCTCGGGTTCAACGCTTCATACATAGCGATATGTGAATATGCGTATATGCGCGATGCAATCATCGGTCCGAATAAATCGTGTTTTACAACGCTCGTCAATTGTTCTAAAGAACGATGTAAAAATTCGGGATTTGCGGCTTCCTGTTGGAAATTAGGATTTGATTTTTCGGGTTCGTTGCATCCTGCGAATAGGAGGAACGTCGCTAAGGTAGCTTTTTTCAACAAGTTGTACATAAAATTTTTGCTTGATATAATTAATAATTGATTGGTTTCTGGAATTAGGATTCAATGGGATTTTTTTTTGGATTAAATAAGATTGATTTTTTGGGATTTTTAGGATTAGTAAAAGCATTTTCTCAGTAAATTAAGATACAAATTGGAACACGGATGACACGGATTTTACGAATTTACACGGATTTTTTTGAATTTATACTGGATTTTAAGCGTAAATTCAAAAAAAATCCGTGTAAATTCGTAAAATACGTGTCATCCGTGTTCCAATTCGTATCTTAATTTACTGAGAAAATGCTTTTACAAATCCTAAAAATCCCAAAAAATCAATCTTATTTAATCCCAAAAAAATCCTATTGAATCCTAATTCAAAGTATCCTCGAATTTGCAATCCTTTTCACCAAATACGTACAAACCACTGCAACCCCACATAAAAGAATCATTAAAACAAATGCCCCTATATAATCGCCTTGTTTTTCGCGCATTGCACCCATTTTGACGATGCCAAAACTGCCCGCTAACGTATCCGCCATCGTTATCACCCCCAAAATACTGCCATACGAATTGCCATAAAACAGGCGCGCCACCCAAAGTTGTATCATCGTAAACGACCCACTGAAACCCAATCCAAAAATAAGGGCAAAAGGCGTTAAGTACGCGGTATTAGACGCACTGAGTTTCAATAAGATACAACCCATTGTGAGACAAACGATTGCAGCAAGCATCATCGTCCCTTTATCGAACCTATCGCTCAAATAACCAAATAATAATTTGCCAAGTATCGCACAAACCGAAAATAATGTGGCAATATTCGCCCCCGTCGCCGCATCCATTTTCAAATCTTTGTAATAAAAACCTTGATTTTGCATAAAACCATTGATGCAAAACCATAAAATACAAGTTGTGATAGCAACCAAATAAAATATGGGCATTTTCAAGGCTTGCGACAAAGATACATTGCCTAAAACGGATTTTTCCATATTTTGTAAGGCAATGTTGCTTACACTGCCGTCGATAATGGTGTTTTTATCCGATGGTTTTTCGCGCACCAACAAGACAGGTATCAACGTGAAGATTGCCGCAAAAATAGACATCCAGGTTGCCGCAGCCCGCCAACCTTCTGCCAAATGCGCCTTTGCGATTTGGATAAAAAACACGCCGCCCATCGAAGATGCTGCTAAAAAAATCCCAATCGCCAAACCTTTATATCGGCTAAACCATTGATTTAACAAATAAATACTTGAAACAATGCCTGATAACGATATAAAAATAGCATAAAAAACATAAAAAGCAACTAATTGTTGGTAGTTAGATACATAAGGCAGACAGGCAATCGTCGCTAATAATCCAATCCCACCCGTGACAATCAACCATCGCGCTCCGAATTTATCCAATAAGCCGCCTACGATGGTTGCCATTATTGCTGTCGTCAGAAACAATAAACCGGGCAATTCGGAAGCAGCTTTGGGACCGAGTTGGAATTCCTTGCCCATTTCGGGCAATAAAAGGGGCAGAGAATAGAGTCCGACTCCGTTGCTTACCGCGTAAATCAAAAATAAGCTGAGTAATACGTACCAACCGTAAAATATGGATTTCATATAGGCTTGGAATTAAGATTAAATAAGATTTTTTTAGGATTAAATGAGATTGATTTTTAGGATTTTTGGGATTTTGGGATTTTGGTAACCAATCAATCTCCAAAATCTTAAAAATCAATCTCATTTAATCCTAAAAAAATCTCATTTAATCCTAATTCAAAAGTATCCTACCATTAAAAATAATATAGTCGCAATCGTAATAGATAAAAGATTGTAAGGCAATGCTGTAAGAAACATTTCCATCCCATCACATTCCGTACTCGAAGCCGTCAAAACGGCTGCATCCGAATAAAAACTGGATTGCGAACCCACAACGCCCGCCGAAAAAACAGCCCCCAAACTCAAATAAACATTCGCACTCAACGATTGCGCCAACGGCACCACAATCGGTATCGCCACCAAATACAAACCCCAAGATGCCGCCGTCAAATAGGAAATCAAACTCAATGCAACAAAAATCACGGCTGCTAAAACGGTTTTAGATAAATACGGTTTTAAACTCGTAATCACATAAGGCGTGAGTTCCATTTTATCGCCTACTTTTTTTAATACATAACCCATTGTCAAGATTGCCAATGCGTATATCATACTTTTAAATCCTTCAAAAATCCCATCCGATAATTGTTCAAAAGTCATTAGGCGCGTACCGAGATAGTATAAAAAGGTAAAGGTCAAACCTGCAAAAATGCCTTTCAACGCATCTTTATCCAAATAAATGGTTGCCGCAACCAAAACAATTAGGGGTAAAAAAAAATGAATCGGCTTTGCCAAAACGTTGACAGGAGCAGTTTCGATGCTTTTTTGCGTTTGTATTTCATTTGCGACACGGTTTTCCGCTTGTTTCATCTTTGAAAATAACGGAAAAGCATTTACCGACACCAAAAAAGCTACAATGACCGCGACCCATGCGTAAAACATGTACGGAATCGTCTGTAAAAACCCTTGAAAGGCTTCCCCTTGCGGCACTATCTTATTGTCTTCCAATAGTTTACCGCAGAAAATGCTCCAAGTAGTCATTGGAATCAAAACACAAATCGGTGCCGCCGTCGCGTTGACCAAATAAGCCAATAATTCCCGCGAAACCCGATATTTATCTGTGATTTTGCGCATCGTCACGCCCACCGCCAACGCACTCATATAATCATCTATGAATATAAAAACACCCATTAACCAAGTGGTTATCAATGATTTACGACGCGTATTCACGTATTTCAACGCCAATTCTCCAAAGGCAAATACTCCACCCGATTCGATTATCAAATGAATTAAAGAACCATATAAACCGCAAACTAAAATAACCCAAACCGTATCTTTTTCTTGGAGCGTTTGGCTTAAACCGTCGATGAAATTGTTGGGAAACGCGCTGGGGCTGATGAGCAAATAACCGACGAGGCAGCCTATCAGCAACGGCTCGAAGGCGCGCCGCAGCCAAACCGACAGCACGACCACGATGAATGAAGGAACTAATGCGAGCATTTTTTCAGAATTCGGATTGTTTTTTTTGATTGAAAATCAAAGGTACATTAAAATATTTAGAACAAAAGCCTAATCTTTTACGCCACGTTTTTCAAATTGCGCTCGTTTACCTAAAACAGTACACTCTTTTTTTACACACTAATTGGATTTAAACTTTTTTACATGAAAAAAATGTTTATTGTTATCTATTTGATAACCAGCATTTTAAATAACACCTTTGCCCAAATCCAAAAAGGTTCTTGGATGATAGATGGCAATTTGTACATTACACAACACCCGTTGAATGGCGGTGGAGATTACCAATTCCAATCCGACGCTTCCAATGCAGATGCAGCAGTCGGTTATTTTTTTTCGGATAGGCTTGTCGTAGGCGCAAAAGTGGGGGCAAAATTTAACAATCGAACCAGTTTTTGGGGAACCAGTTCTATTTCCACAAGCCAAATTTTTTATGTAACACCATATACACGTTATTACTTCACGCAGAAAAGCAAGCTCAAAACTTTTTATGAATTCAATGCTCGAAGTAGTTGGCTTCAAGGAAAAAGCAATCTGAATTGGACTGCACAAAACTATTTTAGCATCGAAATCAGTCATAAAATAGGTGTGGACTATTTTTTAACCCAGAATCTTGCCTTGGAAGCCGCTTCTAATTACTTATATTATGCTGCGAAAACCAGTTTTGCGCCTTACAGTTTTCCAAAATTCGTTTTTAGCCCCGAGTTTAGTATTAAATTGTTTTTAAATACCGAAAAACAAGACGCACCTGTTTTAGCCGAAAAATATTTAAAAAAAGGGAATATGACTTTTGGTTTGACAGGTGATTTGAATGACAATGATTATAATTATGCACATTTGAATCCTTATATCGGTTATTTTTTAACAGATAAGTGGATGATTAGCAGTAGTTTGCGCATAGATGTAGGAGAAGGTTATCGTTATTTTTCACTGCTGCCCGAACTCCGCTATTATCATCCGATTACGCCTTCAATGCAGTTTTTGCTTAGAGGCATGGCGGAAATGAGCTCTTATTACGACAATGGGCAAACGAGTTGGGGCGGAAATGGTATCGAAGCTGGGCTGGGTTTGAATCAATTTGTGTCTGAACATATAAGCATTCAAGCAACTGCGAATTTGGCAGCCACAAGCAATTATTGGAATCAACTGCTTTTGAGCCCGAATGTAAAGGTTGGTTTTCAATACTTTATGAAATAAATTGATTTTTTTGAATTCTGAATGAAGGACGAGATGGAATGAAGTAGCTGTCTCAAAAGAAAATTACCCTTTTGAGACAGCTACTTCATCCTAATTCAAAATCAACATGCCCAATTCCCCCAATTGATCCATCGGTTTGTGATACCAAAACAATTCAAAATCAATGAGTTGCGCCGCCTCATAATCCGATTTAAGGTCTTGAAAAGTTTGTAAAGGTGCGTCAGGCGACATTTTGGACAGCATTTGAATCAACCAATCCCCTTGCATTTTGCCCATTTGCAATTGCCGCGTTTCCTTCTTGCCGAAAAACGAAAGCGTCGATAATGCCATCGTTTTGCCCTTTTTCGTTTTAATGGAATACTCAATCGACGGTTTGCCGCCTAACCAAATCATTTTCGCAGTCGGCTTGATGGAAAATAATGTTTCGTCTGATAAAGATTTTTCAATATAATTTTTCGGAATCTTCGTTTTAGGCACTTTGAAATCGAACCATTCTTGCAACGGATATTCAAAACAAAGCCCGTGCATGAAATTCAACAACGATTTTTTCAAACCATAACTATATGCTTCATGATTCGTCCCTTTCGGGTCAATATGCTCAATATCATTGTTCGCAAACGTCCCAATTTCAGTCGTTTGCTTTTTCACACCAAATTTTTCAGGCGCGAGCCCAATCGGACTATGCGCTGTCATCGCAAATTGGTGCCAAAAACCCGATTGTAATACCCCATTTTCAAACATTTGCCGCACCATTTCCAACGAATCCATGGTTTCTTGCGCCGTTTGCGTCGGAAAACCGTACATCAGGTACGCATGAACCATAATCCCCGATTCCGTGAAATTGCGAGCGACTTGCGCGACTTGCGCCACCGTCACTCCCTTTTCAATCAACGCCAAAAGCCTATCCGATGCCACTTCCAACCCGCCCGAAACGGCGATACAGCCCGAAGCCTTCAACAATCGACACAAATCTCGACTAAAACTTTTCTCAAAACGGATATTTGTCCACCAAGTCACAGTCAATTTCCGACGAATAATTTCTATTGCCAAAGCGCGCATCAAGGCAGGCGGAGCCGCTTCGTCCACAAAGTGAAACCCATTTTGACCCGTTTGCGTCGCCAATTGCTCCATCCTATCGCACAAAGTTTGTGCCGCGACAGGTTCATAATTTTTAATATAATCCAACGAAATATCGCAAAAAGTGCATTTTCCCCAATAACAGCCATGCGCCATCGTCAATTTATTCCAACGACCATCGCTCCACATGCGGTGCATCGGATTCACAATCTCAATCACCGAAATATATTTGTCCAATAACAAATCGCTGTAATCGGGCGTACCTACTTCAGCTTGTTTGTAATCCTTTGTAAAACTGTTATTTATATATTCAACTTTATTGTCAATTAAAGTTAAAGTCCGTTTGAGAAGCGCAATCGGACGTTTGCCTTCTATGTGTTCCATCAAATTTTGAATCGGAGCTTCGCCATTATCCAACGTGATGAAGTCCAAAAATTCAAAAACGCGCACATCCGATAACGACCGCAATTCCGTATTCGGATAGCCGCCGCCCATCGCCACCTTGATGTGGGGATGATTTTTTTGAATCCACTGCCCACAACGCAATGCACTATACAAATTTCCGGGAAAAGGAACGCTGATAGCCACCATTTTCGGCTGCACTTTTTGCAAATGCGCGTCCAAAATTTTGACCAAAAGCGTATCTATATAGGTGTAATCTTGTTGCAAAGCGTCGTAAAGCGCGTCAAAACGGTTCGCCGACCGCCCCAAACGCTCCGCATATCGGCTAAATCCAAAATGTGCATCCACACATTCCGTGATTAAATCCGAAATATCCTCCAAATAAAGCGTCGCCAAATGTTTGGCTTTATCCTGCATGCCCATCGAGCCAAATGCCCAATCCAAATCGTCCACTTGCGCAAAACGCGATGCTTCGGGCAAAAAATCTTCTTGACAAATCAAATGTGATACAGTCGGATTGCGCCCTTGCAAAAACAAAATAACCGCATCTATCGTCCGAATATAATCCTCGTGCAATGCTACAATGCGTTGAGCATTAGCAGATAATGATTTATTTGAATTTTTAATGTATTGAAATAAATCCGTCAAACCTTGCTTGGAAAACAAAGTTAAAAGGACTTCAATACCCAAATCCGCTTGAAAAGCAGCAACATTTAAAGTATTCAAAAAGCCTTTAATATACGCGGTAGCAGGGTACGGCGTATTGAGTTGCGTAAACGGCGGGGTCAGAATAAAGATAGTCGCGCTCAAAATGAAATGATTTTAGGGGGCGAAAATACAAGGAATTTACCTAAAAAAAAGATAAAGTTTCAGAAACCCACTTTCCATTCATTTACAACCTTAAAAATTTTCATTATATTTGCATTTTTTAACAATCAAACATTTACCAATCACATTCAAACATGAAATTCCTTTTCATCTCAGCACTTGTATTTTGGCAAAACTTTGTTTTCGGACAGGATCACATGGGATTTATTAAGGGTGCGGAAGCATTTTTCGAGCAAAAAAATTATGTCGAGGCACTCACAGCGTACAAAAAAGCATTTAAAATCAGTCAAATAGATGGTAATGACTTTTATAGAGGTGCTTGTGCAGCCGCTCGAACAGGAGATAAAACATTGGCTTTCAAATGGTTACATTTAGCCGTAAAACAATGTTTCCTAAACATAGAGGCGTTAAAATCCAGCGAATCCCTCCAGCCTTTGCAGCAAGATAAAAGATGGCAACCTTTGTTGCGCACTATGCAGCAAAAATTAAATCAAACCGATACCCTTTTGCAAACACAACTCATTGATATTCAACAAAATGACCAAAATAATCGAATCCATCTAAGCCGTATTTCTAAAAAATATGGTTATGATTCGGATACCGTTAAGCATTTTTCGCACCAGATGGAATATGAAGATAGCTTAAATTTAATTCAAGTGCGTGCGGTTTTGGATAAATACGGTTGGTTGGGTGCAGACCAAATTGGGTCTTTGGCAGTAGATGGTTTGTGGCGCATTATTCAACACTCAACGTTGCCTGTACAACAAAAATATTTGCCGCTTTTGCGGGCTACAGCGCGGCGCAAACAAGCGAGTATGGAGCATTTGGCGTTGTTGGAAGACAAAGTTGCCGTTCGGGAAGGGCGAAAACAATGGTATGGGACGCAATTTCGCTATGATCCCATAATGAAAATATCTCATTTAGAACCCCTTGATGCACCCGAATTGGTGGATAAAAGGCGTGCAACAATGGGTATGGAGCCACTTTCGGCTACGCTCAAAGAGAATGGCGTTAAGTGTACCGCACAAGAATATCCAAAACAAAAATAAGAAGGTACGCTGGAATTCGGATTCAATGGGATTTTTTTGGGATTCAATGGGATTGATTTTTAAGATTTTTTAGGATTTATCCCATTAAAAGGCTACAAATCCTAAAAAATCTTAAAAATCAATCCCATTTAATCCCAAAAAATCCCATTGAATCCGAATTCCAGCGTACCACACAACTTAGATTACTCATGTAATTTTATGTAATATTTTTAAATAATAATTTGTTAACACAAATCCAAACCTTGTTAACGCAAACCTAATCTATCTGGGTTCGGTTTGCATGTTTCCACGAATCGTTGTAATATTGCAAGACAAGCGCGTGAAAAACATTTTCACAAAGAACGAACTCGAATGACAAATATAATTCCTTGATTTACAGAAAGTTAAGCATTGCAACAACCGTCGCCCACCAGCGTCTGGAAGCACTTCTATTGGGTCTGGTAGGGCGATTTTTGGGGTAATGCAAAAAAGATTGGATTGAATAAGATTGTTTTTTCAGGCAAATTTGAATAAAAGGGTTGCATCACGCGACCTTTTTTTATTATACCCCAATTTTTGCCACGAATTACACAAATTTTTACCAAAATTAATTCGTGCAAATTCGTGTAATTCGTGGCAAAAATATTTGCTATTTACCGAAATATGTATTACATTGCCTAAATATTTGTTCTTGCGACAAATCTTGCCTGAACCATTCTTCCTAATAACGAAATCGTTTGAATTATGAATCAAGTTACTTCATTAGGAAAGTTTATTTTTTTAATCCCGTTTTTCTTTTCTGGCATCGCCCACCTACGCGGTTCGACGGACATCGGCGCAGTACCCGATTTCATTCCGGGCGGCGTTTTCTGGATTTACCTCACTGGAATTGGCATGTTAGCCTTTGTCGTGAGCATGATGCTCGGCAAATATGACAAATTAGCATCGATTTTGTTGGCAATCATGCTGATAATCTTTGCATTTGCGGTGCAATTGCCGCAGCAAGGTTCCAATCCGATGTGGATAGCTGCTTTTTTGAAAGATATTGGATTGGCGGGCGGCGCGCTGATGATTGCGGAGAAATATGCGCGAGATAATGCAGTGGTTGGGTAGCCTCTGGAATTGGGATTAAATGGGATTTTT
>JBDKKX010000158.1:0-10266 GCA_039795795.1 Bacteroidota bacterium
AACCGAATTAAATGCCGATTCATCAAAAACAGAATTGCCATACCAAACCCGCTCAAAAATCAAAGTGGCTTGTTTGAAAGTATCAAAATGATTTTGCTCTCGCAATTCAAACAAATAATGTTGATTTGTTTTATCCTTTTTCCAACGAATCAAATTCGATAAAGTCAATTCTTTCAAAATATATAAATAGTATAATCTTATTGCAAGCGTAAAATCTTTATTATCAATTGCTTTTTGAAGATGCGGGTCAATATCCGCTGTTTCTAAATTGGCTTCCAAATCTTCTAAATTCAAAGCATCTGTGTTCAAAGTAATTTTTCGGGATTTGGGCGCGAACAAATTGCCCGCATTAATCATCTTCAAAATTAAAAAAGCGAGCAGCCCTACCGTTAACGAAATAAATATCCATTTTATAATGTCCGCCCAAATGCCAAGCGTTTTTGGGTCAAAAGCAGCACGCGGACGCGCAGAAGCACCACCTAATTTGCCATTTTGTTGCTGCTTTTGCTTTTCGACTTTGGCGCGCTCGACTGAATAATCGATATTTTTGGTGATTTCTTCCCATTTTTGGGGGTCTAAATCGCGGTGCGGAGCCTCTTTTTCAAAATAATAAAGGTCTGCATCTTTTTTTACACCTTTTTGAGGCACAGGCGTTTCATACGATTCAACCGCTTGAACAGGCGCGTCCTCCTCCAAATCACGCGCCGTCTGCCCAGCACCGCCCTGAAAACAAACCCAAAACAGTGTTATTGCCAAATAATATTTTTTCATAAGCAATTTTTCAAACCACAATTTTTTTTTCACAACAAAAGTAGCATTTTGCCCCGAATTACCCGAATTTGCACGGATTATTAGTGAAAATTCGTCTAATTCGGGGCAAAATGCACGACAAATTGGGGATACACCCTCTTATTCGGTTCTTACAAACGGACACGCACTTGTATTTTCCAATCAGTACGCAAATGACCTTCCGTTTTATCCAAACTGGAACCGATGGACGACTGATTTTCCCAAATTGTGCACGCCAAACGCGCTTCAATAAGCCATTTGGAATTAGGCGTGTAACCTAAATTCAGATAAAAACGGCTGCCTCTAAAATACAATCTTGCCACCGAATAATTAGATAGTAAATCATTTTCATAAGCGTAAATCACGGATTGAAAATTATCTGTATTAAAATACGCGTATCTTCCATTGAGATGAAAAGGCAATTTAGAAGATTTCCAAAACAAATCTTGATAAATCATAAAACCACTTTTGGTGTGAGTCTCAACCCATTCTAAACGATTTGCCCCTGTCCAATTTTTAGACAAAAGGTATCGCATATTGAATCGAAAATGTTGCCTATGGGTGAAAAACACAGTATCTTCATCGGGCTGAAACAACGATTTATATTTCATTTGAAACAAAAGTGCCAAATCTTTGCGCTGAAAAGCAGCATTTAACAAAATTTCATTTCCTAATCGCGTACTCGTGCGCCACACATCCGCATAACCTGTTATCGTCCACCGTTTTTGAGGCAAGTATTGAAAACCAATATATAAACCATTTTCATCTTTAACTCGATTATTTTCAGCAAACGTCGTGGCAGCAAACGCATTATACTTTTTATCAAAAAAACGATGTAAAAAAATGATAGTCAATGGTTTAGCAATCGTAAAAGAAACACTATTCGTCGTAGCAATCGCTCCGTTTTGATGCAATGCCGTTTCCCCAAAAAAATGTTTATTTTGATGCGTTGCATTATAATCCAAACTCATATTTAACATCCATTGACCTTTAAATGGAAATGGACGTTGTTGAGTAGGCTCTGGGTTCAACAAATATTGAAATTGATGCATAATAGCATTATAACCAATCGTTATTTGTTGTAACCGTTTTTCATATCGAATCCCCGTCGTCCAGACACCCAATGAATTATTTCGAGCCATTTCCTTATGGGTTCTATGCAGCCCATTGTAATATAAAGTCTTGGCTTTCAATTGTTTAAGAGTAGCATCAAATTGGCGATAAGAGCTAAAAATGGTTCCATCTGTGGCTTCGCCCAAAGCAATTGTCGTTGCCGCACCGCGCAAAAAATCATTTTCATTCACCGACCGATACGCTTGCAAAACAGGCGCGGTGTTTTCAAGGGTAAGTGCCGCAGCCGATTTTCCGATGGTAAAACCATTGTTATGAATCAAACCTTGCCCCAAGCGCGCCGAAAAATCACCCAAATATATCTTTTTAACCTTTGAAATGGGATATTTCATCTGAAAATGAATGCTTTTAAAATCTATATAACTTTTTTCACCCGCGTCTTTTTCAAAAGTAAATCCATACGCAATATCGTTGGAAAATCGATAGCCGTAACGCGTGTATGTATTGTTGGCATCACCGAGATAGCCGCCAGAGGTTTCCGATTTCAAAAAACCCGCAGAAGGCTCAACCTGCCGCGCCAATCGTGCATATAATTGGTGCGAACCGCGCTGCAACCGTTCCGAAAGCGACAAAGTAGGCGCGTCCGCAGCAGTATCGACATACACATAAGGCAATAAATAGCGAATAATCTCCCATTTCCAAAAAGATTGGAGTTCATAAATATTCAAAAATGCACCATTTTTTTGACGATAATTCAATAATTGATTGATTTCTGCGTCGGATAGCAAGCGCAATCCTTTTAAATCCTCATAATCCGCGTGATTGAGGTTTATAGGATGTTGTTTAAAATAAGGCAAATGTTCATCTGCTGCATCGTAATCAAAATGATTTTCGGGATGACGAATGACGTGATTTTCAATCATTTCCGTTGAAAAATCGTCTTGAATATCTGTTTGTGAAAATATGTAATTGATTGATAATAAATTAAATAGATAGATAAAAGTATGTTTGCTCATAGTCACAAGTTGAATAAAAAATAGGGATAGTGAAATAATGAATTCCTTTGCAAAAGTAATTCACTTTTCGGATTGACAAAGTTTTTCGCTTTTTTTTCCTTAAAAAGGATTGTTAAAATATGCCATCGGACAAAAACCACTGTTTACTTAGCGTTATTCTCGTCGAAACATGTAATTTTGCGAATTAAATTTTACAAATGAAACAAATTATTATAATTGTAGGGTGTTTTTTAAGCCTCCAAAACAATTTTGCGCAAACGACCGCTCAAGTTTTTGGCGTTGTCACCGAAATTGGGACGCATCAACCGTTGGATAAAGTCGTTGTTGGTATTAAGGAAAATAATCAAACAATCGAAACGAATGCAGCAGGTGAATATGGTATCGCAGTGCCGACAGGGAAAAAATGGACGCTTATTTTTTTTAAAACGGGCTATAAAACGGCGCAAACGGTGCTGGAACCGCTTAAAGTAGGCGCGCAACGCCGAATTGATGTCGAATTAGCTCCTTCCACTTCCATTCAAACCGTCACAATTCGAGACCAAAAGTTGAAAAATAGCGGAATGATACGAGAAGATGTGAAAAATTTTAAAATGTTGCCGACGACAACTGCGAATTTGGAAAGCGTCCTTCCTCACATCGCGCTGGGTACAAATGCGGGTACGGGCGGCGAGTTGAGTTCGCAATATCAAGTGCGCGGCGGCAATTATGATGAAAATTTAGTCTATGTAAATGATTTTGAAATCTATCGTCCTCAATTGATTCGAGCAGGACAACAAGAAGGTTTGACTTTTGCAAACCCTGATTTAATGCGAGATTTATCTTTTTCGTCGGGCGGTTTTGAAGCACGATATGGAGATAAATTGTCATCCGTTTTGGACATCAAATATAAACGTGCTGATTCTACTCGTTGGTCTATCGCGGGCAGTTTTCTGGGTGGTTCAGCGCATTTAGAAGGAAGTGCCAAATTAGATACGGGTGGCTATCGTAAATTTCGATATTTAATTGGGGCGCGATACAAGACAACCCGATATTTATTGGGTTCGTTGGACACCAAAGGGGAATATGTGCCTAATTTTGGCGATATTCAAGCCTACTTGACTTATGATTTAAATCGAGATTGGCAAATCGGCGTTTTGGGCAATTTTAATAGTAGTATTTATGGATTTGTGCCTGTGTCGCGCTCGACGGCGGCGGGTTTGATTAATTATGCTTATCAAGCGACCACTGCTTTTCGCGGGCAGGAACGCGACGGTTTTACCAATGGAATGGGCGGCATTTCTTTAACGTATCTGCCAGACCGACGCAAAAATCCTTATTTTTTAAAATTTTTAGCAGCTCATTTTCAAAGTGCTGAAACGGAAGGAATTGATATTATTGGAGATTATAGATTAGACCAAATTGAAATAAATTTGGGTAGTGACCGTTCAGGGCAAGTTGTGGCAAAATTAGGAGAAGGAACGCAGCATCAATATGTTAGAAATTATTTATATTCGCAAGTATCCAATATAGAGCATAAAGGCGGTTATGAACTCCAAGTTCGAGAGGGCAAAACGCATTTTTTTCAATGGAGCGTCAAATTTCAACATGAAGATATATCCGATAAAATTAATGAATGGGAGCGTTTAGATTCCGCGTTGTATTCTTTGCCGTTTAAAGATTCTGTGCTTTTGCTTAAAAGTGTTTTGAAAACACAAAATTCATTGGTTTCAAATCGTATAAATGGTTATTTTCAAGATACTTATACATTGCGAAAAGACAGCATTGGTGAATTGCAAATCACAGGTGGCGTACGGGCTACTTATTGGAATTTGAATAAGGAATTTGTGGTTTCGCCGCGCTTGCAACTCGCGTATAAGCCTTTGAATTGGAATAAAGATATATCGTTTCGATTGGCGGGGGGCATGTACGCGCAACCTGCGTTTTATCGGGAATTGCGCGGTCCTGACGGGATTGTGAATCCGAATGTGTTGGCGCAAAAGTCAACACACGTCGTTGGAGGATTGACGTATGATTTTTTTATGGGGGCGAAACGACGGATTCCATTTCGGTTGATTAGTGAAATTTATTACAAAAAAATGTGGGATTTGGTTTCGTATGATGTTGATAATGTGCGTGTTAGATATTCTGGAAAAAATGATGCGACGGGCTATGTCATGGGTTGGGACACGCGGATTAATGGCGAATTTGTGCCTGGTGCCGAATCTTGGATTAATATTTCGTTCCTGCGCGCAAGAGAACACTTGAATGATATTCAACATTTGAGTCGATTGGCAGGGGATTCGATTCCCACAAAATTGGACGATGTGCCGCGTCCGACAGACCGTTTTTTGACGCTTTCTATCTTTTTTCAAGATTATCTGCCGAAAAATAAGAATTTTAAGATGAATTTGAATACGACGGTGGGTACAGGTTTGCCGTTTGGATTTCCCGGTAATAATATCGTTTATCGCAATAATTTTAGGTTTCAACCCTATCATCGGGTCGATATTGGGTTTTCGTATTTGATGTGGGATAGGAATTGGTTGGAACGCAAGCCACATCATCCGTTGCGTTTTACGCGCAATACATGGGCAAGTTTAGAAATATTTAACTTAATGGAAGTCAGCAATGAAGCGTCTAAAACTTGGTTGAAATCCATTTATGGACAGCAATATGCAGTACCTAATTATTTGACTTCTCGACGCGTCAATTTTAGGTTGCGAATGGATTTTTAATGCACAACTTGCGTCAGAATCATTTTTGTCATTCCGCAGGAATCTTTTGTAACACACAAAGTAGAGATTCCTACGGAATGACAAGGATATAATTTAGGCTAAATTAATATATTATAAAAAAAAATAACTAAAAAACTACCCTTTCCCTCTTTACAAGTTGCACAAATCTCCTTACCTTTGTTCCTACTATCAACAAACATAAAGAATATCCGTACTATGAATTCACATACTTTTCCGTTCCTATCCGTAGCGACATCGCTGCTCTGTTGTACTCAAATAATGGCTCAATCAATGAATGATATATTGCCATATATTCAACAGCACCAAAAAATTGCAGTGCAACAGGCGCAAAATACTGGAATACCTGCAAGTATCTTGTTATCGCAAGCCATTTTAGAGAGTAATGCGGGCAAAAATCACTTGGTTTTGCGCGGCAACAATCATTTTGCCCTTAAATGTGGCAATGATTGGGTGGGCGAAACTTATAATGTGATTGCGGATGAATACGATTCTAATGGCGATTTAATACCTTCGTGTTTCCGCACTTATCGTTCTGACGAAGAGTCTTATAAAGATTTTTCGACTTTTTTGAGTAGCCCGACTCGTGCAAATCGGTTTGGTTTTTTGTTCCAATTGCCTCAAAAAGATTATCAAGCTTGGGCTTACGGCATTGAACAAGCCTTGCATCCGCAGCAAAAAGGGTATTCTACTCAATTAGTTCACTTGATTGAAGATTATAAATTGAATCGTTTTGACAACCTTTCGCAAGAAGATATGTGGGCGGAAGAGGCGTTTGCAAAAACGGGTTTTTTACATAATAATCGGGTCAAAATGATTTATGCAGAATCGAATCAAACCCTTGAACAAATTGCAGGTAAATATAATATCAAATTAAGTAAATTATTGCAATACAATGATTTAGAAGCCGTATCAACGAGCATGCCGTTGGAAACGGGTACACCTATTTATTTGCAAGCAAAAAAGGCGTATGTTTATGATAAAGCGGTT
Source organism: Bacteroidota bacterium (assembly GCA_039795795.1). GTDB lineage: Bacteria > Bacteroidota > Bacteroidia > Chitinophagales > Saprospiraceae > JAAFJT01. The sequence continues at coordinate 6,599 of JBDKKX010000158.1, forward strand.
GCATATCATCAAGTGAAGGCGGGTGATAATATGTATAAAATTGCTCAAATGTATGGGATTCGTTTGAAGGATTTATATAAAAGAAATGGATTTACAATGGGTGCACAACCTATTGTAGGTGAACGCATTATATTGCGCAAAGTAGAGGATACTGTTGCGCAAGAGGCAGCATATAGCGGTGAAACAACGGCAGAAAAGGCGTTAAAAAATAGTTCAGGCACGAATAGCGATGGATTTGCAGAACAGCGATTTACTGTTTTTAACCGTTCAGAGGAGGAAAAAAGTAATCCTTCGGGTGAATTGCCTGTCATTGTGCCGCAACATTATAATATGACGGCATCTGCGCCGCCTTCGCCTGTGCATTATGCCGCGCCTGCGCAGGATGCTGACCCGACAACTCGAATTATTGAATCTTCGACGGGTGTGCCTGTAACGATGCTGTTAGAAAGTGAGGTGAATACGCATCATATTATCTATTCCGAACCGATTTTGAATCGAAAATTGGCTCCGATTAAGCCCGTAAAACCGTCCGCGCCTGCTGCTACAAGAGTAGAGGCATATCATTCCACAACTTATGTGCCTGCGAAACAGCAGTCTAAGGGGGAATATTATTTGCCGCAAAGCCATCAAAAGCAGCGAGATAGTTATCATTTTGTGCGCACAGGCGAAACTTTATTTGGCATTTCTCGAAAATACGGAACAGATGTGGATACTTTGAAGCGTTTGAATCGGATGACGGATAATGTCATTTTGGAAGGGCAGCAATTGCGGGTTAAGTGATACACGCTTTGAATTAGGATTAAATGGGATTTTTTTTTTGGATTAAATGGGATTGATTTTTTGGGATTTTTAGGATTTGTAACTTAGGCTTTTCATCACAGATGGAACAGATTCAACGGATTTTTCACAGATTTTTTTTGATTTTCAAACGTTAAAACAAAAAAAATCTGTGAAAATCTGTTGAATCTGTTCCATCTGTGATGAAAAGCCTAAGTTACAAATCCTAAAAATCCTAAAAAATCAATCCCATTTAATCCCAAAAAAATCCCATTGAATCCTAATTCCAATGCCCAAATTTTGTTTTCAAATAAGGATAACTCATCACCGTCAATAAGATGACCAAGCCGCCGATATAAAACGAAGGAGTCAATTGTCTATCTTCGTGCAGGAGTACGATTGCCATCGTAATACCATAAACAGGTTCTAAATTGATGGCGAGATTGGTCGAAAAAGCAGAAATATGCTGCATAGCGCGCAAGGTAAGGATGTACGCGACATTGGTGCAGATTAAAGCTAAAAAGGTTAGATAATACCAATCGTTGCCTGTGGGTAAAAGCACTTGCGTTACAGGACTTTTGAATAGATAAAGTATTGGTATTAAAACACTTATAAAAATAAAGCTGGCACTAAATTCTACAAAAGTCATCGTGTAAGCGTCAGTCAAATGAACATTTTTTTTGTTGGTAATGGAAAACAACGTGCCTAAAAAAGCACCCACAATCCCAAGTATAAATCCTGTATTCATTTCCGAAGGGAGTTCTCCACTCACTAAGCCGATGGCAGGTAAAATAATTAAACTTAATCCAATTTCGTGTTTTTTGATGGGTTTTTTATCCAAAATGGGTTCTAAAATGGCTGAAAATAATGCCGTCAACGAAAAAGTGATGAGTGCAACCGACGCATTTGCATACTTTACTGCGCCATAAAAGCAAATCCAACTACTCATAATCAATCCGCCGATGCCTGCTAAACGTTTGATAATAGGAAAAGGCAATTGTTTTGCGGTTTGCCAAACCTTCGTCATCAACAAAAATACGATGCAAGTAATGAGTAATCGCCACCAAATCAACATAATCGTGGATAATTGTATCAATTTACCCAAAATGGCGGTGAAACCATATAGAAAAACAGCTATGTGTAATTCGATGTAAGCGCGTCGTTCAACAGACATGTTTGACCAAGATTTATTGTGTAATAATTTTTTCGCGAAAAAACACAAAATTAGGTAAAATAGTTATATTTTATATAAAAACTTCTTATCTTTGACTCACTAAAAACGTATTGTTAACAATTATTATCTCATTACCAAATGTTTGAAGAACTTATCAAACTCATTACTGATTTTTTTGCAGGAGTGACCGACGCGCTCCAAGAGGATTACAAAATTGAACGCAGTGATGGTTCTACTATCGAAGTTAAAGGCTACATTCCAACGCCGCCCGCCGAAAAAGTAACTTATAAAACTTTTGTCCCTGCTGCCGCGCCGCCTAAAACGAAATCGGGTAAAGCGGTAAGTGCAGTAGATTTGCGTCCGCACTTGACGGCGGTGGAAAATCAAGGTTCGGTCGGGAGTTGCACGGCGAATGCGGTGGTCGGCGCGTATGAATATTTGGCAAAACAGCATTTGGGCGATAAAGCTTGGGATGTGAGCCGATTGTTCGTGTATTATAATGCGCGGGCGATGTCGAATCCGTCGGTTATTAAGGACGAAGGTTCTAATATTGGCAAAGCAGTGAAAAGTTTGTTTGAACATGGGGCTTGTTCGGAAGCGACTTGGACGTATAATGAAAAAATGAAAAATGCTCGCCCGCATGAAGAGGCTTATCAAGAAGGTAAAAAATTTTTAATCGAAAGTGCGCAATGTGTTAAAACGGATTTAGACCAGTGGAAAGCTTGTTTAAATGAGGGTTATCCGATTATTTTCGGGACGCGTTTGTTCAAATCGTTTGATGAAAACATTCGTGGACGGGTTGCGATGCCGAAATCGACTGAAATTTCGCGCAAAGACCATGGCGCACATGCGATGTTGTGCGTCGGTTATTCTGAAAAAGACCAAATGTTTATTATTCGCAATTCTTGGGGGACGGATTGGGGCGATAAAGGATATTGTTATATGCCTTATTCGTATTTGATGAATGAAAATTTGAATTTAAATGATTCTTGGATGATTCGTCAATTGGCTGATTTTAAAGGAAGTACCGATGATATTATACATGAAGAGGATTATAATGTTTATCAAGAAGACGATAACCATTTCAGCGATTTGGATGATAAAGGGTATAATGATTTGATTGATGGCATGGGCGATTATCCATTGGAATATCGTTTGGCATTGTTGATTCTCAGCATTCTTTCGCCTGAGGGCGCGCAGAATGGTGCTACAAAGGAGGGCATGGTGAAGGTGCTTGGAAATTTGTTTGAACAATGGGGGATTGCTAAAAGTCCTGCGGGGGTGTTGAATAAAGTGACGAAAGATGCGGGTAATGAAGCATTGGTGCAAGAAAGCCATGATTTGTTAGCGAAATTTTTGCCTAAAAATTTGTTGAATCAAGTTTCGCAAGAAGTAAAAGTCGTTGCAGAAGAGGAAGATATAGATATTGAGGATAATGAATTTGTTAATACTTATAATGAGCCTGTTGAAGAAGAAGAGGAGGTGGAAGAAAATGAGTTTGTAGATAACGAATCAGACGACGAGGAAGAAGAATCGGACGAGGAAGAAGAATCGGACGAGGAAGAAGAATCGGATGAGGAAGAAGAATCCGATGAGGAAGAAGAATCGGACGAGGAAGAAGAATCGGACGAGGAAGAAGAATCGGATGAGGAAGAAGAATCGGACGAGGAAGAAGAATCGGACGAGGAAGAAGAATCGGACGAGGAAGAAGAATCGG
>JBDKKX010000159.1:0-10263 GCA_039795795.1 Bacteroidota bacterium
TTCGTATTATAAGGTCGTCGGGGTTTAAACCCCGACGACCTTGCAATATCCGTTTAAAAAATAGTATCCGTCACTCGCGGCACCATACTTTGATGGGCTTCTGCAAATTTAACCGCTTGTTTGCCCGAAATGCGTCGTGCATGATTCCCGCGCCGACCGCCTAATTCCGTATAATAACTTTTTAAATAATTTTGTGCCCCCATACACGCCATTGCTGCAATCTTTTTTTCAAAAACCGAAGTTATATCAATAAAAGTATCAGGTATAAAACCCGATAATTCAGGTTGATGCGGTTCAAAACAGTACCAAGTCGGCGGGTCAATGCGTTCAAACGCTGCCGCTACGCCTGCCCCTGCGGACAACAAACGCGCTCGTTGAACCGTTGTAAACGCCAACGGATGGTCGGGATTAAATGGGTCTTTTTCGGTATGCGTCAAAATGACGTTTGGTGCGAAATTGCGGATGATTTCTGCCAATTGCGCCGTCCGTTCCTCGTTTACGACCATTGGATAATCGCCCCAATCTAAACATTGGAAGACACCACCAAGTATAATCGACGCTTTATCCGCCTGTTCATGCCTGATTTTTTTGACCTCTTCGATTGACCGTTTTGGGTTTTCCTTCCACAATTCGCCCGACTCGCCGCGTTCGCCGTACGATAATGCCAAATTTAAGATTTCACCACCTTGTTCCGCGACTTTGGCAATCGTGCCGCCTGCGCGCCAGACGAAATCGGCGGAATGCGCGCCGACGACTAATAATTTTTTTTTCATATTTTATGGAAAGGTTGAATTATTCAAAATCTTCTGGTAGCGGCGTACCCCGCGTATGAAAACTGCTGACCGTTTGCAAACCCCATGCTTGTCCTTTCATCCGTTCCTCCCGATTCCAAACAATCGTTTCATAATCAGGATCCAGAATCAAACGCGCCGTCGGATTCGCAATTTCGATGCGATTGCCCCCCGGTTCATAAACATATAAGAAAAACGTCTGTTGAATCGCGTGTTTATGCGGACCCGTTTCAATGAAAATCCCATTTTCCAACGCAATATCCGCCGCTAACAACACTTCTTCCCGACTATTCACCGCATAAGTCAAATGGTGAAACCGTCCATGCAATCCCGTATGATCTTCCGTCACCGCAAGGTCATACGATTTAGAATTCACCGAAAACCAAACGCCTTTGGGTTTATCATCGAAAATAATCGTTTCCGTCAATCGCCCGCCCAAAGATTCCAATTGAAAATCCCGAAAAGCTGTAATATTACTCGCCAATAAATTCAAATGGTCAATTCGCCGAACATTCATGCCCCTGCCCGGAAATTTACTAATCGTATTTTTCAAAGCCGATTGATCCGCCGCCGTCGGTTGATACTTTTGCGTCTCAAAATACAACTCAACTGCATGATTATCAGGCGTTTGGAACGTATATGTTTTGCCATGACCACAATCGCCATCCGTCCAACCTTTGCCCAAACCACTTTTTTCAATCGCTTTCACCCGTCGTTCGAGGGCGTTTTCGCTGCGAGCACGCCATGCAAAATGCCCTAAACCTGCATGTTTATGCGCCGTGAGTTTCAACGTATGATGTTCATAATCGTCGTAAGCGCGCAAATAAACCGAATCGCCTTTCGCTTCGCTGATAGACATGCCCATTATTTCCGTAAAAAAACGAACACTTGCATCCAATTTTGGAGTCAATAACTCGACATGCGCCAAGTGTGCAATGTCCCAAATAACTTCTTTCATGATTTTTTTTATTTTGATAGCACAAAGGTCTGACAAAAATTGCAGCAAAACTAAGACAAATTGCTTTTTTTTCGGTACTTTTAAGCCTGTTTTCGGATGTTTAATGTTGAATAAGGAACGCTACACGCCGATTTTGCGCATGACCTTCTGGCGTATCCGTTTGGTTTACAGGTCGCGTCCCACCATAACCTGTAAACGTAACCCGTTGATTATCAATGCCTTTGTCAATCAAATATTGCGCAACAACTTGTGCTCGTTCTTGGGAAAGGCGAAGATTACTTTGTGCGTTGCCAATATAATCCGTATGTCCTTCAACGATAATTTGCTTTTTCGGAAACTTTTTCAACATCGCAGCTAATTTATCCAACTCTTCAAACGACGCAGGATACATTACACTGGTCGATTTTTCAAATAAAACATTTTGCGCTACGTAATGCGTAACGGTATCTAAATCCACGATTTTACTTTTCGGTTTCGGCTGGACAGTCCCTTTTGGTTTTGAGGGCGGTACAGGCGGTTTTGGGGATGCTGGTTTTGACGGTTCTGGCGCGTAAAAGTATTGACTTTCAATGACTTGTGGAATCGGCTTGGAACCAAATGGACTCCAAATAGGCTTCTCCTGATTCGGCAAATTCCACAATAAATGGACTTCGCCTTCTCGCGTCCCATTGAAATATTCCACTTTCAAATCATAATACGAACCTTCCTGCATCGAAACTTCTCCTGTAAAATCTTTGGAATCGTTCCACTGCCAAGCATCAATCACCTGCACGCCGCCCACCCAAACGCGAATGCCATCATCCACTTTCGCCGAAAAAGTGTAAACACCCGTTTTCGGCGCACGCAATTTGCCCGTCCAGCGAATCCCATAATTTTCGGGCGAAATGCCTTCCGCAGGCGAAGTGCCGATTTTCCAATCAAAATCAATTTTAGCATCCGTGCGCGTCAATACTTTAACGAGCAAATCTTCAGATGCAAAATATTCTCCTTTCAAACCTTGTTGAGCGACAAGGAGTTGTGTTTGAAAAAGGAGCGCGAATAAGTTGATTTGTATAATTTTCATAGTCCGTTTTAATTTGAATCCCTTCAAAGATACAACAAACGATTAACAAGTTGCAACTTGTAAGGGAACTTTATTGCTTTGTATCGTACCTTTGCAGCAATATATTATTTTATCATCTAAAATTTAGGGCAAATTTTTCTAAAATTATGACTCCACCTGCGTTATTTGGCTTAAAAAATTCTAACAGAGATTTTTCCAACAAAGATACTTGGGGTAAAAATCAATTTAATTCATCCTTTCCTGCTGCGTTAGCCTGTTTTATGCACAGCAAAAGCATAAATCCTGTATATTTGAACTTAAATGAAACCTTAAAAGTGGTTCATAAAGAGATTACCATTACGCAACTTTTTGGAATCGAACCGACGGATAAAGATTTATTTTTTGCTTTTGAGAGTGATTATACGCCGTATCAACAACTTGTCATTGGCAATATTCCACGAATTGATTTGGTTACTCAAAATCTCACAAATCAAACTTGCCTACGTGGATTGGAAATCAAACTAACCGCATTGCCAGACCACACGACTTGTGATGCTTCGGATGATAAGTTCGGTTCTGAAATCGTGATTCGTCCAGATAGTATTGTGTATTTGGCTTTGAGTATTGCAATGCAATATCGCCAAAGATATTCTGATTTACAACAATTTATAAGTAAAGATTTTGATAATATAAAAGATTGGACAGAAGGCACAACAATTCTACCTTTCCTTCCTAAAATGATTTCAACCATTGATTCAATTTTATTAGCAAACCTGGACAAACAAGAACCATTAATTATTCAACCCGTTTGGAAAACGATTGGCAAATCGCCTCAATTAGCCAATAATTGTTTGGATATTTTTGTTTGGAGCAACTTTGCGTTCACTCGATTGTTTTTGAATGAAGCGAAAGCAGCATTGAAAAGTGAAAATAAAATTACAAGACAACTGCGTTCGGTGATTTGGTTATTTAAAATGTTATTTGATTTCTCTAAACATCAAAAAATAAATCATATAAAAATCATTGATGAACTGTCTTTTAACACTAAAAATGATAAAGCATTTGCAGTGAGTGGGAAGATTTCTCATCCATTCATGGCATGTAATGAATTGACAAATCCAAGAATTACAAAAGCAGCTATAAAAAATATTATACTCGGCGGAGGTCATTTAATGCTTAGTCCTGAGAGAAGGTTCGATGCCATTCTTTACAATTCGCCTAATCTTTTTGAATTATGATAAAAGTCATAGATTTGTTTGCGGGCGGCGGCGGTTTATCGCTTGGATTTCAAAAAGCAGGTTTTGAAATCCAAGCAGCTTTTGATAACTGGTTGCCCGCCATTGAAATATATAAACAAAATTTTAATCACCCAATCATTCAACAAGATTTATCAAAAGAGCAAAGCATTGCATTTTTGAAATCTTATCAACCCGATATGATTATTGGGGGACCGCCGTGTCAAGATTTTTCCAGCGCAGGAAAACGAAATGAATTAGATAAAGCAGATTTAACCCTCCATTTTGCACAAATTGTAGCCAATCTGCGTCCTAAAATTTTCGTTATGGAAAACGTATCGCGTATCACGACGACCAAAACCCTTCCGATAGCTATCGACATTTTCAAAAAACAAGGTTATGGGCTTTCGGCACAAACTTTAGATGCCAGCTTATGCAAAGTACCGCAATTGCGCAAGCGTTTTTTTTTAATCGGCATTTTGAATGAGCGAGATGCGGTTTTGAATCCTTATTTATTGAGTCATTTGTCTGCCAATCCGATTTCAATCTTTGATTATTTGGGCAATAGTTTGGGGACGGAACATTATTATCGGCATCCGCGCAGTTATGCACGACGCGCCATTTTCAGTATCCACGAACCCAGCCCGACAGTTCGCGGCGTAAATCGACCGATTCCAAAAACATATCAATTTCACGAAGGCGATACTTGTAAAACAATGGAAAAAATACGACCTTTGACCACAATTGAACGAAGCTATATTCAAACTTTTCCGTCTTATTTTAAATGGGCGGGGCAAAATAAATCGGATTTAGAACAAATTATTGGAAATGCTGTACCCGTTAATTTGGCGGAATATGTGGCAAACGCTATCAAACGTTATATTATCGACAAAAACCTAATTTTCTAACATGGCAAACTTGGATATTAACAGAGACCGTCAATACACGATTATGGGCGTTTTTGCATTGACGGCACTCATTATGCTGTTTCGAGCCGCCCAATTACAATTGATTGATTCGTCGTATCGCAGCAAAGCGGAAGCGATTACCATTGAAAAAGACGTGAAATATCCGTCACGCGGGGTCATTTACGACCGAAATGGGGCTTTATTGGTGTATAATAACCCGCTTTATGACCTCATGGTGACGTATAAACACATCGACAAAAATATGGATACGACTAAATTTTGTCGATTATTGGGCATTGATACCGTGACGTTTAGAGCGAATTTGAGTAAAAATTGGGCAAGTAAAAAATTTTCCAAATCGTTGCCGTTTGCGTTTCAAACCATGATTCAACCAGAGGTTTATGCGCGTTTTCAGGAAAGTTTGAGTGAATTTCCCGGTTTTTTCGTGGTGGTGCGCAATGTACGTGGTTTTCCACAACGCAATGGCGCGACGATGTTGGGTTATTTGAGCGAGGTGAATGAAAAACAAATTGCGGATTCGTTGGGCGTGTATGAGTCGGGCGATTACATCGGCGCGAGTGGACTTGAGAAACAATATGAATACGTATTGCGCGGCAAAAAGGGATATAGTTATATTTTGAAAGATAAATTGGGTCGTTTGGTGGGTCCGTGGAAAAATGGTTCGGCGGATTCTTCGGCAACTCCAGGTACAGATTTGGTCAGCACGATTGATATTAAATTGCAGGCACTCGGCGAACGGTTGATGACGGGTAAAATCGGGGCAGTTGTGGCGATTGAACCGTCGAGTGGCGAGATTTTAGCGATGGTCAGTTCGCCGACGTACGACCCCGAACGGATGTCTATCAACAAAGGACGGAGTGAAATGATTAAATCGTTGATGCGCGACTCGTTGAAACCGCTTTTTGACCGCACTTGCAAAGCAGAATATCCGCCCGGTTCGATTTTCAAACCGATGATGGGGTTGATTGCGTTGCAACAAGGCGTTTGGGGTGCGGGCAATGGGACGGGTTGTGCGCATGGTTTCCATTATGGAAGTTTGACGATTAAATGTCATGGGCATCCTTCGCCAGGCAATATGGCGGAGGCGATTACGCACTCTTGTAATAATTATTTTTGTTTAGTGTTTCGGTCGATGGTGGATCGATTTGGGATGCGGAGTGCGCGACAAGGTTTGGACACGTTGAATTCGATGATTTATCGATTTGGGATGGGTCGCCCGCTTGGAATCGACTTTCCGGGCGAAAAAGATGGCAATATTCCGACTTCCAAATATTACGACCGCGTTTATAAACGAGATAAATTTTGGTATTCGACAAGCATCGTTTCGTTGGGCATCGGGCAGGGTGAAAACCAGATGACTTCCGTACAAATGGCGAATTTGGGTGCCGTGATTGCCAATCGAGGCTGGTTCATCACGCCTCATTTGATTAAAGAAATGAAAAATGGGCGTAAAATCAATCCAAAATACCGCGAAAAACGCAGTAGTGGCATTGACGCACCGCATTTTGTGTCGGTGATTGACGGGATGCGGCAAGTAATCGAATCGGGAACGGGGAGTAATGCGCGCTTGGACGGCATCACGATTTGTGGCAAAACGGGGACTTCGCAGAATCCGCATGGCGCAGATAGTTCGGTGTTTATGGCGTTTGCGCCGCAGGATGACCCGAAAATTGCCATTGCTGTTTATGTAGAAAATGGTGGTTGGGGCAATGATTTCGCCGCGCCCATTTCTGGATTGATGGTCGAACAATATCTCAAAGGCAGCATTCCTGTTCATCGACAAGGAATTATTTCGCGGATGGAACGGTCGCATTTGGCGCATGCTTCTGGGCGCGGGTATTATGTGTCGAAAGCGCAGTAAAATTGAATTAGGAATGAAAGAAAAGCAGGAATTAAGGAAGGATTTGCTTGATTTTTTGGCAAAAATCAAGCAAATCCTTCCTTAATTCCTGCTTTTCTTTCATTCCTAATTCTATAAATCCATTTGTTATCATGGAAGATAAACCACCTATTTTCGGCACTTGGGAACGCATGTATGTGTTCGTGCTCTGTTTTCACGCCGTTTTATTGACGGCTTTTTACGCTATCACCAAAATATTATCTTGATGCACTACATTGACTGGTCTATTTTAATTGGTTCGCTGGTTTTTATCACGGCTTACGGTTTGTGGAAAACGCGCGGCAAACAGGATATGCACACCTATCTCGTCGGTCACAAAGATTTGAAATGGTGGACGATTGGGCTTTCCATCATGGCGACTCAAGCGAGTGCTATCACTTTTCTTTCCACCACTGGGCAAGGTTACGAAGATGGGATGCGATTTGCGCAATTTTATATCGGTTTACCCGTCGCAATGGTGGTTTTAAGTGCTTTTTTCCTCCCGATTTACTACCGTTTGAACGTGATGACCGCTTATCAATACCTCGAACAGCGTTTTGATTTGCGACTGCGAAGTTTTACCGCATTTTTATTTCTCGTTCAACGCGGCATGGGCGCGGGTTTGACGATTTCTGCACCTGCCATCGTCCTTTCGACGCTTTTGGGCTGGGATTGGGTGGCAACCAACCTATTTTTAGGCACTTTTGTCATCGTTTACACCGTTTTTGGCGGTTCGGATGCCGTCAGCGTCACGCAACAGCAACAAATGATTATCATTTTAGCAGGCTTATTATTCGCTTTCGCGCTGATGGTTGCCCGATTACCGCCTGATGTTTCGATGATGGACGCGGCGCACATCGCTGGAAAATTGAACAAAACAAATATATTAGATTTCAGTTTTGATTGGAAAAATAAATATACTTTTTGGTCGGGCATGCTGGGCGGCACGTTTTTATTTTTAAGCTATTTTGGCACAGACCAATCCCAAGTACAACGATATTTATCGGGCAAAACCATTGTGGAAAGCCGATTAGGATTGTTATTCAATGGATTAGTGAAAGTGCCAATGCAATTTTTAGTGTTAATGGTCGGCGTGATGATGTACATTTTCTACCAATTCAATCGGGCACCGATTCATTTCAATGAAAAAAATGTTGCAAAAATCGCGCAAACCGACCATTTCAAACAGTTAGAAAACCAATATCAGCAAGTGTTCGATGCCAAAAAAGCAGAAGTGTATCAAATGATAAATGGTTTGCATCAGCATCAACCCGATATGGTTAAAAATGCGCAAGCAAAAGTCCTTGATTATCAAAAGCAAGAACAAAAAATTCGGGCAGAGGTCAAGCAAAGCATCAAAGCGGCAGACGCGGGCGCGGAAACGAATGACCGTGATTATACATTTATTACTTTTGTAATGCAAAACTTGCCTGTGGGTGTGATAGGAATTTTGTTAGCGGTGATTTTTGCGGCGGCGATGTCTTCGACCGCAGCAGAATTGAACGCGCTTGCCACGACTACAATTGTTGATTTTTATCAAAGACTCATCGCGCCGAATCGGACAGATGCACACTATATGGCTGCTTCTCAATGGTTTACGATTGGCTGGGGAATTTTAATTATGTGTTTTGCGATGGGTTTTGCCCTGTTTCAAAACTTAATTGAAGCGGTGAATACGATTGGTTCGTTGTTTTATGGGACGATATTGGGGATATTTGCGGTTGGGTTTTTCTTGAAAAACATTAAAGCAGAAGCCACTTTTTATGGCGCGGTTATTTGCGAAAGCGTGATTTTAATGATTTATATGAAATATGGATTTGGAAATAAAGATTTTCCTTTTTTATGGTTGAATCCTGTGGGCGCGTTTTTGACGATTGGTTTAAGTTATGGCATACAAAAAATAGTTAAAGTGTGATAGAATTGGAACACAGATGATACGGATTGGACAGATTTACACGGATTTTTTTTTGATTTTTGCTTAGATTTTCAAGCAAAAATCAAAAAAAATCTGTGTAAATCTGTACAATCCGTATCATCTGTGTTCCAATTCTATCACAATTTGTAAACTACGTTTTACGATTTTTCTTTTTCGCCGCAGGGAACAAAATATTATTTAAAATCAACCGATAACCAGGCGAATTCGGATGCAAACTCAAATCCGTTTCAGGGTCTTCGACAAAATGCCGATAATCTTCAGGGTCGTGACCGCCATAAAACGTCCAAAAACCTTGTCCTGCTGTCCCATGAATATACCGCGCTTCGCCCAAAGCCTTCGCCTCACCCAAAATCAAAGCATCTTCTTTAATATATTTTTTTAAAAAAGCCGTCGTTTGCCCCATAAAACCTTTCACGGTACGCGTATGATTTTGCGTCAACATGGTCGGCACTGGATCCCATTTTGCAGAAAAGTCAAAAAGCGTAAAATAATCCTGTTCCGCAGGAATCAAGCGACCATAATTATGGTCAATCGTTGAAAATTCATATTCCGTAGGGTCTTTTATCAACTCGAAATTCTTAAAAGCGAAGGTTTTAGAAAAATCCAATTTCGATTGCGCATTCGGGTCCGACGGGTCGCCATCATAGATTTGCGCACAAATATCCACCCCATCCGCCGCTAACGCAATATCATAACTATCTGTCGCTGAACACATTGCAAACATAAATCCGCCTCCAACAACATACTCGCGAATCTTTTTAGCGACCGCCAATTTGCATTGCGACACCTTATTAAACCCCAAACTGCGAGATAATTCCTCCGATTTCCGTTGATTTTCGCGATACCAAGTTGCATGACTGTAACTTTTATAAAAACGACCATATTGCCCCGTGAAATCCTCGTGGTGCAAGTGCAACCAGTCAAAATCCGCCAATTTGCCTTCAATCACCTCTCGGTCATAAACCACTTTATAAGGAATTTCTGCATAAGTCAACACCATTGTCACCGCATCATCCCAAGGCTGCACTTTCTGTCCGCGCTGCGACACATCTGGGGTATAAACCGCAATTTTAGGCGCGACTTCCAATTTCATATCATCCATATTCGCTTCGGGATGCGCAATTTCGCGCTGAATCTCTGCAAAAGCCGCATCTGGAATCACTTCATAAGAAACCTGCCGCGTTTTACACTCCTTTTCAAACACCGAACTACTCGGAAATGCAAAACTGCCACCCCGATAATTCAACAACCAATGCGTTTCAATCCCTTTCTGCAACACCCAATAAGCGATGCCGTACGCTTTCAAATGCTGTTTTTGTTTATCATCCATTGGGATAAGCAGGTAAGCCGCGCTCAATCGCGTTGAAAAAACAGAGAGCGTCAAAATGATTATTAAAATCTTTTTCATATTTATTACAGTTTGATATTAAATGAATAGCCGTTGGAATTGGGATTAAATGGGATTTTTTTGGATTAAATAAGATTGATTTTTA
>JBDKKX010000160.1:0-10257 GCA_039795795.1 Bacteroidota bacterium
TTTTCGCACTTCATTTCTTTTGGAGACTAAATTTACTTTCCTGCAAAGGTAGTATTTTTAGTCTTTTTTACTTTCATACTCCAACTTTCATCGAACTCACGTTAATTATCAAGTATTAAAAAAAAACTATGTGACCTATGTTCCTATGTGTTCCCAATTATCACAATGCTTTCGCCACATCCCGCAACACAAATTTTTGAATTTTGCCCGTCGAAGTTTTAGGCAATTCGCTAAAAATCAATGTTTTAGGTATTTTAAAACCTGCTAAATATTTTTTACAAAAAGCAATCATATCCGCTTCGGTCGTCGCATCGCCTGCTTTTTTGAAAATAAACGCACAAACGGTTTCGCCCCATTTTTCATCAGGACGCGCCACCACAGCCGCTTCCAAAACCGCAGGATGCCGATACAAAATACCTTCTACTTCAATCGTAGAAATATTTTCACCGCCAGAAATGATAATATCTTTGGAACGGTCTCGAATCTGAATATAACCGTCAGGATGCTTCACTGCCAAATCGCCTGTCCGAAACCAACCCGCTTTAAAGGCTTCTTCCGACGCTTTTGGATTTTTCAAATAGCCTTTCATCACATTATTGCCTTGCATCATAATTTCGCCCATCGTTTGACCATCCGCAGGAACAGGTTTCAAGGTTTCTGGGTCGGCAACTTCCAAGCCTTCCAAAAAATGATAGCGAACGCCTTGACGCGCTTTCAAACCCGCCCGTTCCGAAATCGGCAATTCATCCCATTCCCCATGCCATGCGCAAACCACACTCGGACCATAACATTCCGTCAAGCCGTACGTGTGCGTAATGTTAAAACCTTGATTTTCCATGCCTTCGATAATCGCTGCGGGCGGTGCCGCGCCTGCGGTCATCACGGAGACTTTGTGATGAAAAGGCATTTTATCTTCTGCTTTGGCATTGTTCAACATGCCGAGTACGATGGGCGCGCCGCAAAAATGGGTTACTTTTTCCGTCGCAATCGCTTTAAAAATATCATCCGCTTTCACCTTGCGCAAGCAAATATTCGTTCCCGAAATCGCCGCCATCGTCCATGGAAAACACCAGCCATTGCAATGAAACATCGGCAATGTCCATAAATAAGTCGCTTGGGGCGGCATACCCCATGCTAAAATATTATTGACCGCGTTTAAATGCGCGCCTCTATGATGATAAACAACTCCTTTGGGATTTCCCGTCGTACCCGAAGTGTAATTTAACGAAATGGCATTCCATTCATTATCGGGCATTTTCCAATCAAAATGGTCATCGCCTGTATTCAAAAAAGCTTCATATTCTATGGAACCGATGCGTTCGCCACTTTCCGCATACACGTCGTCAATGTCAATTACGAATGGCTTCTTTTTCATCGTTGCCAAAGCCGCCTGAATCGTTGGCGAAAACTCTTTATCCGTCAAAAGCACCTTCGTTTCTGCATGTTTGAGCATAAAAGCGATTGTCGCAGGGTCTAAACGAATGTTCAACGTGTTCAAAACCGCGCCAGTCATTGGTACGCCAAAATGGGCTTCATAAATCGCTGGAATATTCGGAGCCATGACCGAAACCGTATCTCCGTAACCAATCCCCATTTTCGATAATGCAGAAGCCAATTTTTGAGCGCGGATATAGGTTTCCTTCCAAGTACGCCGAATCGCCCCATGCACTAACGCAATATGATTCGGATAGACAAAAGCCGACCGTTCCAAAAACGAAAGCGGGGATAAAGCAACGTGATTCGCTTGATTTTTAGATAAATGTTTATCGTAAATAGACCGTTTTTTAGCCATGATTTAAAAAAAAATTAATGTTGAATAAATAACAAAACTAATAAGATAAAATAATTTATATCAAAAGCTACGTATTCTCTTTAATATATTGGCGCACAACCGTTTGCATTTTCTTTTTAACCTGTTTCCAAGTCACCTTTTTTAAAGGTGCAGGATCTTTTTGTAGTTCTGCATCCTCGAAATAAACTAAAGAACGGATTAAATGAAAAATATCATGGGAACTATATTTCAACTTGTAGAATCCAATCATTTCAGCAACTGTGTAATAATGAAGCATTTCTGCAATATCCCAAAAATCTTTTTTTACACCGCGTCTCGAAACCGCGCTCAGTTTCATTGCAGCAATATCAGGAAGGGAGGCTAATCGAATCCCTTCTTGATATTCAATAGGTTGAACATAAGGATATGGAAGTCGCACCATATCTATTTTAACATTATTGATATACATAAATAACATGTGTTCACTTCGAGACACAAAAATAGCATCTGGAAAGTGAGACAACAAAAAATTAAACATCCATTCCGTATCAAAATCGTTTGGGGTAAATAAATCCAAATCTATACTTAACCGATGACCTAAACGAAGCGATAAATTGGTACCGCCCACTAATACAAAATCTTTCAATTCAGGCAAAGCCATTAATTTGCTCAAAAGTCCCAATGTTTCGGGTTCGATTGTCTGCGTGTGTAACATTTGAATTGATGTGGTTTTAAATGAAAATAAAAACAAAGAAAATTTAAAACATCTTTCTTTAAATAGGCAGATTTTTTAATCTCTTTCTTGATAATGTCGTTTCCATAAAATTGCACCAATGCTTTGAAATCCTCCCATAAGCCGTAATTCATTACTTTCTCAATGATAAAAAATTTATCTTTTTCGTAATCTAACGTATCAAATGCAACATCCCAAAAAATAAATTTAGATAATTTGGGGAAAAAAAGAGGTGTATCCGTAACCATTTTTTGAAATCATTTTAAATATTCGCCCAAAAATAATCAAAATCTCAATACATCGCAAAAAGCCCATGATTTTCTATAAAAATCATGGACTTTTTAGGATAAGAGACCGTTTTATCGTAAATCCAGTATCGGAAACGTTTTTTCATTCACCGATACTGGCAATACAAAACACAATTAATTATAAATAGCTAAATCTTATTTAATTTCTTCAGAGTATTCGCCCTTCGCGCCGTACAAGCCAAAAAGAAATAAGCCCGCCATTACAGGTAAGAAAATTAAAATGAGGATAGTCCATTGCGTTGTCGCATTGGTTTTATTCGCTGCGTCCGCTGCTGCAATTTTGGCAATACCATTCGTGGTCAACAAGTATGCTGCGGTAGGCGCTATCAACATGCAAAGTACTCCAATAATTTTTTTTATGATGTCCATTTTTATGATGGCTATTTTTAAGATGAATAAATGATAAAAAAGGATTGATAATTTTCAGAAGCCATTGATTTTCAATGACTTCCGAAAATTGAAAATAGATTACGCTTCATCCACATTGTTGACGTTATTCGGCAAGAAGAAGATGCCTATCACCAAACAAAGGGCTGCAACGCCTATCGGATAATCCAAACCTGCGTAAATATCTTTCGTCGGCGAGTATTCCACCAACAACGCACCAATAAACGGTACTAAACCACCGAATACACCATTACCAATGTGGTAAGGCAAAGACATGGAAGTATAGCGAATCCGCGTAGGGAACAATTCCACTAAGAACGCTGCAACAGGACCATAAGCCATCGTCGCATACAATACTAATAAGAATACTAAACCAATTACAGACCATTTGTTGCTCGCGCCTAAGGTAACGACTTTTGTAACTTTAGGTTTAGCCGCTTTTTTGGTAGAATCTGCAAAAATAGTGATTTCAGTCGTCGTTTTAAAGCTCGTACCATCGGTGTAAAAACGAGTTGTATCCGTTTTGGAAATCATATCCAATGGATTTTTAGCATCTGGCTTCACAGCAGCAGGTGCAGCAACCATTTTATCCGCTACTTCTGTTTTATTTTTTGGACTGGTTACCGCATTTACTTTTTGGAAAATCGGCTTTGTCGTAAATACTGCCAATGCCAAACCTGCTAACATAATCCATTTCCGTCCGATTTTATCCGACAACGTTGCAAAAACAACAAAGAATGGGGTTGCTAACAAAAGGGCAATACCCACCCAAGTTTCTGCTTGAGCTGCTTCTACGGCACAAGAACCTTTGATGAAGTTCATGATATAGAACTGACCCGTGTACCAAACCACCCCTTGTCCGCAAATCGCACCAAATAATGCCAATAAAACCATTTTGAAGTTTTCTTTCTTACCAAAAGATTCTGCTAATGGATTCGTAACGGTTTTACCTTCGGATTTCAATTTTGCAAAAAGTGGCGATTCATTCATCCGCAAACGAATGACGATAGAGATGCCCACCATTAAAATAGATAACCAGAACGGTACGCGCCAGCCCCAATCTGCAAAGGCTTCTTTGGACATGGAGTTACGGCACAATAAGATAACCATTAAGGATACAAATAAACCCACTGTCGCTGTAATCTGAATCCACGAAGTCCAGAATCCGCGTTTATCCACAGGAGAGTGTTCTGCGACATACGTTGCAGCACCACCGTATTCACCGCCAATCGCCAAACCTTGCAACAAACGAAGCGTTAATACTAAAATGGGCGCTAATGCACCAATCGTTTTGTAACCCGGAATCAAACCAATCGCAAACGTTGCACCACCCATTAACAAAAGGGTTACTAAGAAAGTGTACTTCCGTCCCACGATGTCGCCCAACCGACCAAAAAACAATGCACCAAACGGACGAACGATAAAACCAGCTGCAAAAGTTGCCAAAGTGGAAAGGAATGCAGCCGTCGGATTGTCCGAAGGGAAAAATTGAGTTGAAATTTCTTTCGCTAACGAGCCAAAGATGTAAAAATCGTACCATTCAATCAAGGTGCCGACAGAGGACGATGCAATGATCGTTGCCAATCCAGACGATGATTCATGTTGCTGAGTTTGTGACATAACGAAGCTAAATACAATAGTTATTTAATGTTGTTAAATTTAGATTTTCAATCTGGACATAAAGATATATAGATATGTAGATAATTTCACAATTTTTTTACCTTTTTTTTTATAAAATATAAAAAAAAAATTAATTATCGTTCTTTGTGGGAAAGGATTAAAATTAAAATGTTTTTTTAGTGTTTTGTCAGAATTTTTAATTGAAATTATTATATAAACAAAATAATATTATTGATGTAGATTTTTGTAATTTTCAAAAAAAATTAGACGCTGCCACGAATTACACGAATTTGCACGAAGCGTTCGTGCAAATTCGTGTAATTCGTGGCAAAACCACAGTATCACAATTTATTTATTTTCAAACCTAAGGACAGCCCTTGCTCCAACATAAATTGATAAGCGGGTTCATATTCATTTGGAATCGCGCCATCCAAAATCGCTTCTCGAATCGCATTTTTAATCACACCCACTTCTCGACAAGGCGCAATGCCAAAAGTCTCCATAATTAATTCGCCAGAAACGGGCGGTTGCCAATTGCGGATTTTATCTTTTGCTTCCACTTCTTTCAGACGAACGCTTAATATATCATAGTTTCGCATGTATCGACGGACTCTATCTGGCGATTTAGAGGTTATATCCGATTCGCATAACAACATTAAATCTTCCAAATCTTCGCCTGCATCAAATAATAATCGCCGAATGGCGGAATCTGTAATGGTTTCTTTTGTCAAGGAAACGGGACGATGATGCAATTTAACTAATTTTTGCACGTATTTCATCCGATGGTCGGTGGGCAAACTGAGGTTATTAAACAAACGAGGTATCATTGCCGCGCCCAATTCTGGATGCCCGTGAAAAGTCCAACCTTCTCCTTTTTCAAACCGTTTGGTCGCAGGTTTGCCAATATCGTGCATCACCGCCGCCCAACGCAACCAAATATTTTTAGAGCGTTTTGCCGCATTATCCACGACTTGCACCGTGTGGTAAAAATTATCTTTATGCCCCATGCCTTCCTGATATTCTGCCCCTGCCAAAGCCGCCATTTCTGGAAAAATCAATTGCATTAATCCCGTTTCAAACAACAATTTTAAACCTGTGGAAGGTTTATCGGTTGCCAAAATCTTTTCCAATTCAACAATGATGCGTTCTTTGGAAACGATTTTAATCCGGTCTTTAAACAATGGAATGGCATCTAAAGTCTCCTTTTCAAGCGTAAAACCCAATTGATTCGCAAATCGAATCCCGCGCAACATCCGTAACGGGTCGTCTGAAAAAGTTTTACCTGGTTCCAAAGGCGTTTTAAGGATTTTGCGCTCCAAATCCGCAATGCCGCCAAAAGAATCCAAAATCGTCCCAAAATCCGCTTCATTCAAACTGACCGCCAAGGCATTAATCGTAAAATCACGGCGATTTTGGTCATCTTCCAAAGTCCCTTCTTCCACCGTCGGTTTTCGGCTTTCCTGTCGATAAGATTCTTTGCGCGCTCCTACAAATTCCACTTCCAACGATTTGTGTCGAAACGCTGCTGTTCCAAATCGTTGAAAAACAGCGACTTTGGGTTTGGGTGAAAGTTTATCTGCCACTGCTTGCGCTAACGCTGTCCCCGAACCAATACAGACAATATCCATATCTTTGGAAGGGCGCGCCAACAATCGGTCGCGCACATAGCCGCCGACAATGTAGGCAGGAAAACCTAATTCACGCGCGGTTTGTCGAATGACTTGAAAAATTTCTCTTTCGGCGGGCTGAATATTGAAAATCACTTTTTTAATATTTATTTAAAACATATATTTTTATTTCGGAATGTGTTGGTTTTTAGTTTATTACATGCCGCAATCCGCCCTTTTGCATCGAATTTTGGAGTGTAATAAATTGAAAATCAACACCTTCCGAAATTTGAAATCCACGTTCCGAAATCTAAAAATTATAGAAACCGATGGATATCTTCCAAGGGCAGGTGAAACGCATCTGCTACTCCTTTATATACAACATGTCCAGCAATAATGTTTAAACCTAATTTTAAATCGCTCCGTTGCCGACAAGCCTGTTGCCAACCTTTATCTGCTAATAACATAACGTAGGGCAAAGTCGCATTGGTCAAAGCAATGGTCGAAGTATAAGGCACAGCCCCAGGCATGTTCGCCACACAATAATGCACCACATCATCCACAATATAGGTCGGATTGTCATGGGTTGTTGGCTTACAAGTTTCAATGCAACCGCCTTGATCCACCGCAACATCCACTAACACCGTACCAGGACGCATCATTTTCAACATATCGCGTGTAATCAAACGCGGTGCTTTCGCGCCTGGAATCAAAACCGCACCTATAATTAAATCATGATTCACCACCAATTGACGAATATTATACTCATTGGAGTGCATTGTAATCACATTGTTAGGCATAATATCCGATAAATAACGCAACCGTTGCAAATTTACATCTAAAATTGTTACCAAAGCACCCAACCCTGCTGCCATTTTCGCCGCTTGCGTGCCGACAATGCCGCCCCCTAGGATTAATACTTTGCCCGGCGGCACTCCAGGAACGCCGCCTAATAAAATACCGCGCCCTTTCACTGGTTTTTCCAAATATTTTGCGCCTTCTTGAATCGCCATTCGACCCGCAACTTCCGACATCGGTATCAATAAAGGCAAACTTCTGTCGGGTAATTCAACGGTTTCATAAGCTAAACAAGTCGCTTTCGACGCAATCATCGCATTCGTAAGCGGTTGATAAGAAGCAAAGTGAAAATAGGTAAACAACAGTTGATTTGGACGAATCAAAGCATATTCCGAATCAATGGGTTCTTTCACTTTGACAATCATTTCCGCGATGGCATACACGGATTCAATCGTTGGCAGGATAATCGCGCCCGCAGATTCATACTCATAATCCGAAAATCCGCTTCCTTCACCTGCTTCGGTTTGGACATAGACCGTATG
This sequence comes from Bacteroidota bacterium, assembly GCA_039795795.1. Classification (GTDB taxonomy): domain Bacteria; phylum Bacteroidota; class Bacteroidia; order Chitinophagales; family Saprospiraceae; genus JAAFJT01. The sequence continues at coordinate 7,767 of JBDKKX010000160.1, forward strand.
TTTTTTACGCGTCAATTCCATGACTCCTGCGGGAGTCATAGCAACCCTGTTTTCGTTGGTTTTAATTTCTTTTGGAACACCTACAATCATAATTCATTGGTTTGTATTTGGTTACGAATAAGATTTTGATTGGGGACAGCCGTTTCCACTTGGGAAAATGCCGATACTACTGAATTTTGGAATCTAATGAGTTGATAATCCATAGATTCTGGAATCCCCATTCCAAAATCGAAATAATTTGTATTTAAAAAACAAGAAAACCTATTTCGATTTCGGAATGGGGATTTCGGAATCTATTGAATCTCAATTCAATAGATTCTGAAATCATCATTCTGAAATCGAAATAGGTTTGAATTACGGCGCGAAATTACGGAAAAGAAAATTATAAAGTATCTTTTCTGTAATTTTCCTTAGTATGTGACAAAAAAAATTACGATACAAAATGGGAACGCGGAGAACGCGGGTTTTACGGATTTACACGGATTTTTTTGTATTTTAGGCTTAAAATCCAACTTAAATTCCCAAAAAATCCGTGTAAATCTGTAAAATCTGCGTCCTCTGTGTTCCAATTCGCTCTACACCTTTTTTGTCACGTACTAAGGTAATTTTCGTAACCGACTTTCATCACCTGTTCATTTTTACGGGTAATTTCATGGGCAGTTTCGTTTTTAAATGCCAGTACTTTATCTTGAATCGTTTTATCACTTGCCCCAAGCATTTGAGTCGCCAAAATCGCTGCATTTTTTGCCGCATTTAACGCAACCGTCGCCACAGGAATCCCATTCGGCATTTGTAGAATACTCAAAATCGAATCCCAACCGTCAATCGAATTACTGGATTTGATAGGTACGCCAATCACAGGCAAAGGCGATAAAGACGCGACCATCCCCGGCAAATGCGCAGCACCGCCTGCCCCAGCAATAATGACTTTCACGCCGCGTTGATGAACTTCGCGGGAATAAGTATATAATTTTTCAGGCGTTCTGTGCGCAGAAATGAACATAAGTTCAAACGGAATCTCGAAATATTTCAACATTTCTGCCGCTTGGCTCATCACAGGCAAATCGCTGTCCGAACCCATGATGATACTGACGTGTGCTACTTTCATAATGATCGTCAAGACTTTACTTTTAAAACTTTTTTTAAATCCAATGCTTTTTGCAACGCTTTTTCAACCGATGCATCTGCAACCGTTAAATGTCCCATTTTGCGGAATGGTTTGGTCATCGATTTCCCGTACAAGTGCAAATGCGCTCCCGATGTTTTAAATAAATGCTCAAAACCTTCATATTTTGCCAAACCCGTATGCGCTTTGTCCCCCAAAATGTTCAACAACACCGACGGAGACAACAAACGAGTGTTCCCTAATGGCAAATTCAAAATCGCTCTTAGATGTTGCTCAAATTGGGAAGTTTCGACGGTTTCAATCGTATGATGCCCAGAATTATGGGGACGCGGGGCAATTTCATTCACTAAAAGCACCCCTTGCTTGTTCAAAAAAAATTCAACCGCTAATACGCCGCAAAGGTTCAACTTTTTTATGATAATCGCTGCTAAGGAGCGCGCTTTTTTTTCCGTTTCCACATCCAGCGACGCAGGGCAAAGTTGATAATCCAGTAAATTCGCCTCTTTATCAAAAATCATTTCCACAGGCGGATACGTAACGATTTCACCATCCGAATTACGCGCTACCATCACTGCAATTTCCTTATCAATATCTGTTTTTTGTTCCAAAAGATAAGGCGTATCGGGCATTTTGTCAAAATCCGCGTCGTTTTTTAACAAAGCAACTCCTTTTCCATCATAACCACCCGTCGTTGCTTTCCAAATGATGGGATAATGCGTCGGTTTTGATTTTTTAAAAGGTTGAAAATCAAATACTTCCGTTGGAATGTCATTTTCGACATACCATTTTTTTTGTTTGGATTTATCTTGAATCAATTCCAATAAAGCAGGGTCTGGATGCACGATTTTACCCTGTTTTTGCAAGGCGCGCAAAGCTGCTGTATTGACATGCTCAATTTCCACCGTTAAGACATCCAAAGATTGCCCAAATGCCATGACATGGTCAAAATCGTTAAAATTACCTTTTGTATAATGCGTGCAATAAGTGCGCGCAGAACAATTTGGGTCAGGGTCAAGGACGGCAATATTCAAATCCCAATCTGCTGCCGCAAGACAAAGCATTTTGCCCAATTGTCCGCCACCGAGTATCCCAATTTTTAACTGACGTGTTTGATTAAATATCATTTATAGAATTTATGTGATTTAATTGGAACACATTTTTTTGGAACACATAGGGACATAGGACACATAGATTTTAAAAAATCTATGTGTCCTATGTCCCTATGTGTTCCAAAAAAATGTGATTTAATTGGAACACATTTTTTTTGGAACACATAGAGACATAGGACACATAGGTTTTTTAAAATCTATGTGTCCTATGTTCCTATGTGTTCCAAAAAAATGTGATTTAATTGGAACACATAGA
>JBDKKX010000161.1:0-10211 GCA_039795795.1 Bacteroidota bacterium
CCATTTTGGGTAAAATCTTCTTGGGTGTAATCTATCGCTTGGTCTGCTCCTAATGATTTTACCAAATCTATATTCGCAGCACTGCACACGGCAGTAACATGAGCTCCCAAAACCTTCGCCAATGGAATGGCGGCAGTACCCACTGCTCCCGACGCGCCTACAATAAGCACTTTTTGCCCCGACTTTATCGCCGCTTTTTTGAGAAAATGCCATGCCGTCGTTCCACCAAAAGGAATAACGGCTGCCTCTGTATGTGTAAAATGAGTGGGTTTTAATGCCATCGTCCCGCTTTCGGGCAAACAAATATACTCGGCATAAGCTCCAAAACGCATATCGGTCGCACCAAAAACACTATCGCCGACTTTATAAAGTTTTACATTTTTACCGATTGCTTCAATTTCGCCCGAAAAAACACCTCCCAGAATATTTATTTTAGGTTTTAGGAAGCCAAAAATAAATCGAACTGCAAACGGGTCTGCTCTCCGTATTCTGCAATCCCCCGAATTGGCTGCTGTAGCTTTGATTTTTAGCAGGATTTCGTTGTCCTTAGGGAATGGTTTTTCAACTTCTTTGAGTTGAAGGACTTCTGGCGGTCCATATTTAGTGAAAATAATTGCTTTCATTGTTTTTAAAATGGATGATTCGATTTGTGAATTGATATTTTGGGTGCTTCTGCATTAAGTACGAAAAATTTTTCACAATATTGCAAAAGTGGCAGGTTGGACGAGGAGAAGTGTTACACAATTCTGGATAAGCGTTGTAGGATTCAAACCAAACTGTATTTTTTTTGCCAAAATAAGTTTTAGAGCGTTTGCAAATGTGTGAATCCTGTAAGTCTTTTCAAAATTTGTATAACAGTTCTCTGTTCAAAAGCGTGCATCTTTGTACCGTGAAGCATTAAGTTTTGCAAAAATAAAGTGAAGTATATGTAAATTTTGTAAGTTGGTTTGTCCATCTTGAAAAATTTTTTGGAAAGCACCATGCAAAGGCATGGTGGCTTTTTCGTTAAAATAAAGGTTATGATTGGTAAATTAATTTTTACTACGCATAATCATTTCATAATCAATAAATTATCAAAAACAATGACAAAATTAAAAAAATTGGGCATTTGGATGGATCATTACAGTGCGCACCTCATGGAATTTACTGCTGACCCTGTGGAAACGAAAACGATTCAATCGGTCTTGCGGCATCAAGAAAAAAGACATTTTTTAAGTCGCGGCGAAAAAATGATGCACAATAAAGAACAGGAAGAACAAACAGAATATTACAAAAAATTAGAAAATATTATTCTGAATTACGAAGAAGTGTTGCTTTTTGGCGCGACGGAAGCAAAAGTGGAGTTGTTTAATCTTTTAAAAGCGGATAGTCATTTCGCAGGGATTAAAATCGAAATGGATACGACGGATAAAATGACGGATAATCAACAACATGCGTTTGTTAGAAACCATTTTTCAAAAAAATTAGTCGATAGTTTAAATTAGAAAAGATTATGATAACTTTTTAACAATGGGTGACAAATCGGTGAGCGGATTCGTCACTTGTTTTTTGAAGAGATGTGTGAATCTTGTAAATTTTTTCAAAAGTTATATAACGGTTTTCAGTTAGAAAGCGGTCAACTTTGTATCGTAATAAGGTCATTACAAACAAAATCCAAATATTTTATGAAAAAGAATGAAGATTTGCAAAAAGATGTTCAAGATGCAATTAAATGGGAACCTTTGTTGCATGCTGCCGAAATTGGCGTGATTGCCCAAGATGGCATCGTCACTTTAACGGGGGTTGTGGATAGTTTCGCCAAGAAAACCGAAGCCGAACATGCTGCTAAAACCGTCAAAGGGGTAAAAGCGATTGTCGAAAAAATTGAAGTGGATTATGGTACGCTCGGCAAAAAACAGGATGTTGAGTTAGCAAAAGATGTGGTGGAATCTTTTAAGTGGGATTGGGCGATTCCGATGGACAAAGTCAAAGTGAAGGTTGAAAAGAGTTGGGTCACGCTCGAAGGCGAAGTTCATTGGAATTATCAACGGGAAGCGGCTAAAAAAGCGGTGAATAGCGTCTCAGGGGTGAGAGGCGTTACAAATTTGCTTCAAATTAAGGTGGAAAGGGAAGACGCGGTTGAAAAAAAGGCTATTGAGAATGCTCTTTCGCGCAATTCGGTGCTGGATGATCATTTTATTAAGGTGAAAGTTGCAGGTAATCATGTGACTTTGAATGGGGTGGTTCATTCTTTGTTCCAAAAAGAGGAAGCGGGGCGAATCGCTTGGAATGCGCCTGGAGTATGGGTTTTGGATAATGAGTTGGTTATTCAAAGTAGCAAAAATTGATATGAAAAAATTTTTCAGATAGCATTGTCTTCACGACTAAGTTAAAGTGCAGTATGCTCGAATGACCCGTTAGTGATTCAAACGGTTGTGGAATACCACAAATAGGCGGTTCCTAACGGTGTCAATTGGGTTGTGGGCTGCTAAAAAAAATTGACATGAAAAAAGACATTATTATATTAGTCGTTGGTTTGGTGATAATGGGTTCTGGGTTTTATTTTAGAACGCAATCCAAAGAGCCTCTTGTTAGTTTTTTGACGACTACTTCAACGCCGACGGAAACCGTTCTTGCAGATGGCATTGTGGAGTTGATGGATACGGTTTTAGTGGCTGCACCAGAGGCTGGAACGGTCAAACAAGTATATGTTAATTTTAATACGATAGTCAAAAAAGGGGAATTATTAGCTAAAATGGATGCAACGGCTGCCAATACACAGGTAAATCAGGCTCGAAATGAGTTAGATGTGGCTCAAGCCAATCAGCAAGTGAAACGTTTGCTGGCGCAAAAACATAAAAAATCTTTGGATAATGGCGCGATTAGTTCCGCCGATTATCAAATTATTCAAAATGAACATAAAATAGCGCAATTAATCGTGGATACGGCTGCAACTCGTTTGGCAGTTGCCGAAAAAAAATTGACCCATTTAAATATTTACGCTCCTGAAAATGGCACTGTGTTAAATCGGAATATCAATGCAGGAGAAGCAATTGATACGACGGTTCGGGCACCGACCTTGTTTGTGATTGCGAAAGATTTGAATAAGGTGCAAGTGCGCGCTTCTGTGCGGGAACAAGATATTGCATTTGTTGAAATCGGTCAAGAAGCTATTTTTACGGTGGAGGCTTTTCCCAATGATATTTTTGAAGGCATCGTTCAATCGGTATCGTTGCAAGGCACGATGATAAAAACAGATAATTTGGATAAAAAATTGAAAGCGAGGATGAAGGCGAATGTTGTTATTTATATAGGCAAAAAGGATGATTCGTTGTCCAAACCGATTCAATAAATATCCAAAAAAAATGGAAGTACGGGATGCTTAGGTAAAATTATCAATCACATGGGCGTTTTGCAATTGCGGAGGAGGTTAATCCTTTCCTTCGCTTATTGTTTTTATTTTAATATAATATTTTAAAAAATATTTAAATTTTTTAGTTAAAGTTGTTACGAAATTAGGAAATAATTTCAAAAACTTGTAATTTTGTAACAGAATTTGAATACCAATCTTACAATTAAAAAGAAATTAACTCTACAACATTAATGGAAACCAAAATTGTCAATCTTATTTTAGCAGAAAACGTGAAGTTGTTGCGGGAGAAAATGGGTTATACTCAAGATCTGGTCGCTAAATATCTTGGAGTACCGCGAGAAATTATTAGTTTTTATGAAAATGGGCATCGTTCCATGACGGCTCCTCATTTGGAAAAGTTAGCGAATCTATTTCACATAGAAACGGCGCAACTCAAAAGAGAAAAATTGGATGCAGATGCGTTGCGTATTGCTTGTGCTTTTCGAGCGGATGGCTTTTCAGAAACGGATGCGTTTGCAATCGCTTGGTTTCAACGCGTGATGAAAAATTATTTGCGTATCCAAAAATTAAGCAGTGAAGTGAAAAAAAATAGCTTATAAATTTGCTGTAAATGCTTGATTTACAGCAAATTTTAATTTTTAAAAAAAACGTATGAATGAGACTTTCCTTGAAAAAAAAGCGGATGACTTCCGTCAAAGATGGGGTTATGGCACTGATAAACCCATTCACCTTCCCAGTTTATTGTTGGAACTCAATGTGCCTACTTTTTTCAAACCGATGAACAAAGTATCTGGCATGGCGATAAAAGCTGAAAATCAAACCAAATTTATGTTGATTAATAGCAGCGAAACGCTGGGTCGTCAAAATTTCACAATTTGCCACGAATTGTATCATTTATTTGTACAAGAAAATTTTGAATATAAAGTTTGTATTACCCAATGCTTCGATAAAAATGATAAAGAAGAATATTATGCAGACACTTTTGCGGCTTTTTTATTGTTGCCGTCTAAAGGGATTCGGGATTTCATTCCCGAAGAGGAGTTAGAAAAAGACGCGATTACCTTAGATACTATCATTAAAATTGAACAAATTTACCAATGTTCTCGCAAAGCTTTATTGCATCGCCTTAAAAAAATGAAATTTTTAAGTAATGCAAAAGTATCTGATTATCAATATAATGTGAAGCAATCTGCTTATGCTCGTGGGTATCCATTGCATTTGTATGAACCCACGAATCGTTGTGAAGTTTGGGGGGATTATGGGCAACGCGCTTATGAATTATTTCAAATTTCTAAGATTTCGGAAGGCGATTATGGCGCATTGATGCGGGATATTGGGATTGATATTTTCAAAAGTCAGATGGATGAAACACTTGATTTTTAACTAAAAACCGAATCATGCAATCCAAAACCAATATTTTGTTAGATTCTGATGTTTTAATCCATTTTTACAAAGCAGATCGAATCTTTGATTTACCCACTATTTTCAATGCAACTCAATGTCTTTTGTTAGATCTGGTCTGGGAGGAATTGAAAGAAACTCCAATTGGGTATGGCATACAATTGTTAATGAATAATGGCACTATTCGCTTCATTGAATTCCCAACGGATGATGAATTAATGGATTACGAATATGAATATTTGAAATCCATTGGCAAGGGGACGGGCGAAAGTGCTTGCATGGCTTATGCGAAACGCAATAAAGATAATATCATTGCAAGTTCTAATTTAAAGGATTTGCTGCCGTATTGCCATAATAACCATATTGAATATCTGACAACGCTTGATTTTTTATGCCAAGCCTTGCAAAAAGGATTTTATTCGTTGTTGGATTGTAATGATTTTATTACAAAAGTGGTGAGCAAAGGGAGTATTTTGCCCATTAGAAAAATGGAAGATTATGATTGTGCTAAAAAAATGGTTTTAAAACCAAGCGTTTCTTCAAAACGAACGAAATAGTTTCAGTCCATGAATTAATTACAATTTTAATCGTACTATTAGAACACTTGATTTTTTTTGATTTTTGGTTGTAAATCCAAGCAAAAATCAAAAAAAATCTGTGTAAAACCAAAATCCGTTCCAATTGTATCGCTGTTTTGCAAAGTGGAAACTATTGTAAAAGTGTGAATCCTGTAAAAGAATTAAAGGATTGTATAATGCTTGCTCTCTCAAAGCCGCGCACCTTTGCAATGTGAAAATGGTTTCACTTTTAAACCCAAGTAAAATGGCTTTTAATCAGCATTCAAAATCGAATCATGGGGAAACGTATCCAACCGATACGATGTTAACAGGCATGTTTCTGAACCGTGAAAGTTCCGAAGAGGCTTATAAATTGTTGCACGATAGGGGTTATTCAAAGGATGATATTAGCGTTTTGATGTCGGACGAAACGCGCATCAGACATTTTTCGGGCGATGTTTCTCAAACGGAATTGGGTACGAAAGCAACCGAAACGGCGGGTAAAGGCTCGGCTATTGGGGGTACGATTGGGGCAATTATTGGCATTATTGCGGCGATTGGGACGAGTATTGCGATTCCCGGACTGGGTTTGGTGATTGCGGGACCGATTGCGGCGGGTTTGGCAGGTGCGGGCGCGGGTGCGATTTCGGGTGGCTTGATTGGGGCGATGGTCGGTTACGGCATTCCTGAAGACCGTGCGAAATTATACGAGACGGGGATTAAAAATGGTAGCATTGTTTTGGGCATTCATCCGAAGAACGAGGCAGATGCTAAATTCTTTGAACGCGCTTGGAAAATTAGTCATTAATGAATGATGAATGATGAATGATGAATTTATTGTAAACAATTGATAATCAATTTATTATTCATCATTCATCATTCATCATTCATCATTCATCATTCATCATTCATCATTCATCATTCATCCTTGCTTGCTTAACCATTTAAAGCCAAAAATATGAAAAAACGAATCGTTATACCTGCATGGATGCTCCTAAGCGGATTCGGAAGCGTCTCGGCACAAATTGCCCTGCCAAAAGATACGCTCCTCTTACAGCGAACCCCAACAGAAACTTTGACCCTTCAACGAACCGCAAGTGATACTTTAACGTTGCAGCGCAATACACCTATATATAATACAACCGTTCCAATCTACGCGCCGATTTACACGCCTGTCCCTGTGACGACGGAGCTTGTAACGGTGGCATCACCTAAAAAAATTAAAACGCCCTATCACTCAACGCATCAACGAGTGGCGGCAGTTTCTGAAAAAAAGAGGGTGCATCACAAAAAACAGCCGCATCGGGCGCACCACGAACAGGCAATTTTAGCTGTTCACAAGCCGCACAAAACGCATCCTCAACCCAAATGTCCTGATATGGCGATGAATCAAGGTGCCGTTTTGAATTATAATTCGCCGATGGATGCCAATAATGCGATGGCAATGATTCGGACTTGGCCCGCCGCCGCGCAGTTGGCGATAACGGAAACGATTGCTAAATATGGCAATCCAGATATGGTCACAACCGAAGAATTTATTTGGTTGAATAAAGGCGTTTGGAATAAAATTTGTATAACGAAACAAGAAACAAAACATAATTTCCCTATGGAGCATACGGATATGATGCAGACCACCATTAATTACAAAGTGCCTGTGGGTTTGATGGATGATTTGGGGAAATTTGATGGCAGTATCACGTTTGACCGCACGCAAGGCACGATGAGTGCGCGTTGCGACAGCGAACCGCATAATTTTTTAGCGTTGAATTTGGCGAATGATATTATCACAGCTAAAAAAACGGTTCAAGAAGCGCGGAATGCGTTTTCAAGCATCGTGAAACAGAAAATAAATGGAGAAAATCCTGTTTATATGCAGCAATTAAATTTTTTCACCCACGACGACGCGCCTGACCCAGATAAACATATTACGCATTTAACCCAAGCCGAAAAGGTTAAAATGGGTGAGCAATAGTTTGATTTTTTTGCAAAGGATGCCGCGCTTTGTCATTCCGTAGGAATCTTTTGCGGCGTGGGTTTCCTACGGAATGACAAGGCGCGGCACAAAGGATTCCTACGGAATGACAAGGCGTGGCACAAAGGATTCCTACGGAATGACAAGACAAACGGAAGGACAAAAAGTGTGAATTATGTAACATTTTCACACTTATCTGCAAGAAATGCTTTTCTAAAATCGCTTACCTTTACCTTTTGGAATCAACCACTACGAACAAAAAACAAAATCCGATGAAATTACACATCAAATACATGTTGAGCAATCGCTGTAAACTTGCTGTGAAAGCTATCTTAAAACAGCTGGGCTTACATTTCATCATCGTTGATTTGGGCGCGGTTGAAATTATGGAAAACCTTTCCAGTGCGGAATTGGCGCAGTTGAACGACCTTTTAATGGACATAGGATTGGAATTGATGGACAATAAAAAAGCGATTTTGATTGAAAAAATAAAAAATGCAATCATTGAAGTCGTGCACCACACAGACGACGGACTTAAAACCAACTTTTCTACTTATTTAAGTGAGAAATTGTACCATGATTACACCTATTTGGCAAATTTATTTTCAGAAGTGCAAGGCACTACGATTGAACAGTTTATGATTGCGCATAAAGTGGAACGGGTCAAAGAATATATTCTTTACGACGAATTAAATATAACTGAAATTGCTTATAAACTGAATTATAGTAGTGTGGCGCATTTATCCAACCAATTTAAAAAAGTAACGGGCATGACTCCAACTCAATTCAAACAATTGAAAGAGAAAACTCGTGACCCCATTGAAACTATCGGTTATTTATAACGTGCGTCAATCTATATAACATGCAAACGGAAACTGAGATTTCGGTACATCATCTCTTCATGCAATCGCCTGTGGCGATTCTGATTTTGAGGGGCAAGGATTATATCGTGGAATTAGCAAATGAGCTTTATTTACAATTAGTTGAAAAAAAGAAGTCTTTTATTGGGACATCCCTTTTTGAAGCGTTGCCCGAACTCCAAAATCAAGGCATTAAAGCCTTATTGGATGGGGTCGTTCAAACGGGGATTGCTTATCACGGCAAGGAACGCGAAGTTTTTCTTTTTAGAAATCAGCGCAGAGAACAATGTTTTTTCAATTTTGTGTATCAACCGATTCGAGCATCGGATAGCACGATTTCAGGTATCATCGTGGTTGCGACGGAAGTGACGGAACAAGTCTTGGCGCGACAACGCGTCGAGGCAAATGAAAAACGTTTCCACAAGATGTTGATAAATTCTCCTTTTTCATTTGCGTTGTTGAAAGGCAAAGAGATGAACATTATTTTTGCCAACGATAGTATTAAAAAGTGTTGGGGCAAAGGAGATTATATAGAAGGAAAATCGTTATTTGAAATTTTACCTGAGATTATTCCTCAAGGGTTTCCCGCGCTTTTGGAGCAAGTTTTCCGCACAGGCATTGCTTATTATGGTTATGAAACGCTCGTGCATTTACAACGCAATGCGCATTGGGAGGATGCTTATTTTAATTTTGTGTATCAGCCCTATATCGAAATAGATGATTCGATTTCGGGCATCACGATTATTGCGTATGAAGTCACGGCGCAAGTGATGGTCGGTAAGGCGATTGCCGAAAGTGAAAAAAAATATCAAGCGAAGGCATTGCAACTTGCGGTGGCATTGTTGAACCAGAAAAATCAAGAAATTGAGGGGATTCAAACGAAATTATTGTCTAAATATTCGCGGACTTTGATTGATGCGAGCCTTGACCCTTTGATTATCATTGATTTGGCGGGCAAAATTACGGATATGAATCAGGCATTGGCAAATATTACGGGTATGACGCGGGATGCTTTGATTGATACAAATTGTTTTGATTTTTTTACAGAACCCGAACGGGCGCGCACGATTTATGAAACTATTTTTGAAAAAGGTTTTGTAGCAAATTGTCCGATGATTATTAAGGATCATACGATGACGGATGTTTTGTTGAATGGCTCGGTTTATAAAGGGGAACAGGGGGAAATATTGGGTGCTGTGCTGGTTGCGAGAGACGTTACGGAGCAAAAAAGGACGCAATTGGAATTGATTACCGCCAAAAATAAGGCGGAAGGGGCGATGAAATCCAAACAGCAATTCCTTTCTAATATGAGTCACGAAATTCGGACTCCGATGAATGCGATTATTGGTTTTACGAAAGTGCTGTTGAAAACGGAGTTGTCTGCCAAACAAAAAGAATATTTAACGGCTATCCAAATGAGTGGGGATGCTTTAATTGTGTTGATAAATGATATTTTGGATTTGGCGAAGGTGGATGCGGGCAAAATGACTTTTGAAAAAACGCCTTTCAATTTGGCATTGTCGATTTCGACGATTTTGCATTTGTTTGAAACGAAAGTGCAAGAGAAGAATTTGCAATTGATAAAAATTTATGACCCTCAAATTCCAGCCGTCATTGTGGGCGACCCTGTTCGGTTGCACCAAATTGTTTTAAATTTGGTGAGCAATGCCGTTAAATTTACCTCAAAAGGGAGTATTACCGTCTGCGTCGCGCTCGTGGATGAAAATCAGGAACAAGTGACCATTGAATTTTCGGTGACAGATACGGGCATTGGCATTAGTGGCTCTCAATTGGAAACGATTTTTGATAATTTTTATCAAGCGTCGAATGAAACGACTCGATTATTTGGAGGGACAGGGCTGGGTTTGGCGATTGTGAAACAATTATTAGAACCTCAAGGTGGTAAAATTACGGTCAAAAGTACGGTGAATGAAGGTTCGACGTTTCGTTTTACCTTGAATTTCTTGAAAACGGACGCGGAAGCGGCTATCAAAACGGAAACCATGATTTTAGACAACGGCGTTAGAAATATCAAGGTTTTGGTCGCGGAAGATATGGCACTCAATCAA
>JBDKKX010000162.1:0-10205 GCA_039795795.1 Bacteroidota bacterium
CGTACTTCCATTCGTATCACCATTGTTCCGAAATCCACAATCCGAAATCCAATGTCATTACCAAGTATCTCTATACAACGCCCTGTTTTAACCATCGTATTAAATCTATTGATTATGCTATTTGGCATCATCGGATTTAAATCGTTGGGGGTGCGTGAATATCCAAGCATTGACCCGCCTGTTATCAACATCCGAACGAGTTATACGGGCGCGAATGCGGAAGTCATTGAGTCTCAAATTACAGAACCCCTTGAAAAATCTTTGACGGCAATTTCAGGGATTCGGACGATAAGTTCGTCGAGTAATCAGGGCAGTTCGCAAATTACGGCAGAATTTACCCTCGAAACCGACCTCGAAGCGGCTGCAAATGATGTCCGTGACAAGGTGGCGCAAGCCGTCCGATTGTTGCCTTTGGACATTGACGGACCGCCTGTGGTTCAAAAAGCAGATGCTAATGCAGATGCCATTTTGTCCATGACGGTTCAAAGCGATGTGCGTAACATATTGTCTCTCAGCGACTTCGCTGAAAATGTGATTGCGGAACGGGTGCAAACCATACCGGGTGTTTCTGGCGTAAATATTTGGGGGCAACGAAAGTTTGCGATGCGTTTGCGCCTCGACCCGACTCGAATGGCAGCATATCGCCTCACGCCTTTGGATGTCCGTCAAGCCCTTGACCGCGAAAATGTGGAATTGCCTTCGGGCAAAATTGCAGGCAGTAATTCGGAATTGACGGTCAAAACGGTAGGCAGATTGAAAACCGAAACGGATTTTAATGAACTCATCGTCAAACAAGACCTAAACGGGACGGTGAAATTCAAAGATATTGGTCACGCGGAGTTGGGTTCTGAAAATGAAGAAACGTTGTTACGCATTGCGGGCGTTCCGATGGTTGGGGTAGCGGTTACGCCACAACCGGGTGCGAATTATGTGGACATTGCTACCGAATTTTACAAACGGGTCGAACAATTAAAAAAAGATGTCCCAAAAGATATTCAAATTCGGATGGCGATGGACAATACGCTGTTTATCAAACGGTCTATCCTTGAAGTGCGCGAGACGTTACTCATTGCGGTTTCGTTGGTTGTGATTATCATTTTCCTGTTTTTCCGAGATTGGACGATCGCTTTTCGCCCTTTGATAGACATTCCTGTATCGTTGATAGGTGCTTTTTTCATTATGTATGTGATGCATTATAGCATCAACGTATTAAGTTTATTGGCAATTGTTTTGGCGACTGGTTTGGTGGTAGATGATGGTATCGTCGTTACCGAAAACATCTATAAAAAAGTAGAAGAAGGCATGTCGCCGATGGAAGCTGCTTTTAAAGGTTCGGAAGAAATCGTATTTGCTGTTCTTTCGACTTCGATAACGTTGGCAGCAGTGTTTTTGCCTGTGATTTTCATGGAAGGTTTTGTCGGGAGGCTTTTTCAAGAATTTGGAGTGGTACTCGCGGGTTCGGTCTTGATTTCCGCCTTTGTGTCGTTGAGCTTGACACCGATGTTGAACGCTTATTTAATTCGCAAAAACCAAAAGAAAACCAAATTTTATATTTGGACAGAGCCTTTTTTTAGGGGCATTGAAAATAATTATCGAAATGGTTTAAATAGTTTTTTAAAGTATAAATGGTTGGCATTTCCGATATTTGGGATTGCATTTTGGGGCATTCACTTTTTTTATAACAATTTACCCAATGAACTCGCGCCGTTGGAAGATAGAAGTTGGATGCGCATGATGATGAACACGCCCGAAGGCTCAAGTTACGATTTTACCGATAGATTTATTTCCAAAGCAGTGGTTTTTGCGCTGGATTCTGTGCCTGAATCGAATATTGTGATGTCGTTGACTGCGCCGCCTGGTGGTTATGGAACGGGTTCTGTGAATACGGGATTTGTACGCTTGATGTTGAAAGACCCGACAGAACGCAAACGTTCGCAAGCCGATATTGCCAATTATTTGAATGGAAAAATGAGACAATTTTCGGAAGGGCGCGCTTTTGTGATTCAACAACAAACGATTTCAACGGGTGGATTTGGTTCATTGCCCGTTCAGTACGTCATCAAAGCCCAAAATTTCGACCAATTGGTGGATAAAATCCCGAAATTCATGGATGAAGTGACAAAAAACCCTGTTTTTTCCAACTCAGATGTGAATTTAAAATTCAATAAGCCCGAATTGTATATTCAAATTGACCGTGAAAAAGCACGTTCTTTAGAAGTCAATGTTTTGGACGTTGCGCAAACGTTACAATTGACCCTTAGTGGTTTACGCTACGGTTATTTTAATATGAATGGAAAACAATATCAAATCATTGGGCAGGTGGAGCGCAAAAATAGAGCGCAACCTTTAGATTTAAAATCCATGTTTGTGCGCAATAAACGCGGCGATTTGGTTCAGTTAGACAACATCGTGAGTGCGCAAGAGCGCAGTAATCCGCCGCAATTGTACCATTATGACCGTTATAAATCGGCAACTGTTTCCGCAGGACTTGCGCCTGGTCGGACGATTGGAGAAGGCATTCAAGCGATGGACGAAATTAAACAAAAAGTATTAAATACAGATTTTTCGACCGCTTTAACGGGACCCTCCCGCGACTTTGCAGAGAGTTCCAGTAACACGACCACAGCGTTTTTATTGGCACTTTTGTTGGTTTATTTGATATTAGCGGCACAATTTGAGAGTTTTATCGACCCATTGACCATTATGTTGACGGTTCCGTTAGCGTTAGCGGGTGCCTTGTTTTCACTCTGGTACTTCAATCAAACTTTAAACATTTTTTCTCAAATTGGGATTATTATGTTAATCGGTTTGGTAACGAAAAACGGGATTTTGATAGTAGAATTCGCCAATCAATTGCGCGAAAAAGGCATGGATAAGCCAGAAGCCATTTTGGAAGCGTCCGTTTCCCGATATAGACCGATATTGATGACCAGTTTGGCGACGATGTTGGGTGCATTACCGATTGCATTAGCGTTAGGCGCGGGTGCGAAAAGTCGGATGTCTATGGGCATTGTGATTATTGGTGGCTTGCTTTTTTCACTTATATTGACATTATATGTTATACCTGCGATGTATTCTTTTTTATCGCGGAAACGCAATCTTCATGTGGAATAATGGGACCTTGGAATTTGAATTAAATTGGATTTTTTTGGGATTAAATAAGATTGATTTTTTGGATTTATAGGATTTTCGTTTGTGCTTTGGAAAATTGTGATACAATGGAAACACGGAGGACGCGGGTTTTACGGATTTACACGGATTTTTTTTATTTTTTTGAGCTTTCGAGCATGAAATCCAAAAAAAATCCGTGCAAATCTGTAAAATCCGTGTCCTCTGTGTTTCCATTGTATCGTAATCTCCCAATCCCTACTTAGGGCACTCACCTGGCACCGTTCGCAAAACACCTGCATTAGCCGCCAAACAAGGATTAGAATAGGTCACGCCGTCGCAACCACAAACAGGATTCAATTCTTTGGTACACAGCCCTGTACCAATTCGATTTTGGTCTATGCAATCATTTGCCTTTTTGCACGCGTTTTGAGCTGCGATTGCAATAATAAAGAACATTATTATTAAGAAACCTTGTTTTTTTATCATATTCAAAATTTTAAATTATACAGAAATGTCTTGAATGGACGTTTTTTAATGCGAAAACGCTGCTTTTACAATTCATTTTTCGCTATTTCTGGTTTTAGGGATTAGGGACGTGGAAAAACCATACCCAATTTTGCCTCAAATATTAAGCGTTTTTGTTCAAAATTTGAGTCTATTCATGAAATTCGGGTCTATAAATTACTCAAGTTTATCGTTTATGCATTTCCCATTCCATTTGAAGATAATCTGCAATCGCTTTTGGGAACGGCAGTTGATGAAATTGTTCAAAAGGCATTTTAAAAAAAGGTGCTTTGAAAGAAAAGAAATTTTTCTCTGCCGAAGCCACCCAAAAAGTGATTCTCCAGTGCCGATAATTAAATTTTTGCTGTTCAAATGCCGATTTTCGGAGGTTTGAAGCAACTATGGAAAGATTTTCTGCCCACCAATCTTTGGGATGCGCTTGGATATAGGTTATTAATGCATCAGCGGTTTCCATGTCTATTGGGGTTTCAATCAAAGGCAATTCGTACAAATTTTGCCAAATATCCTTTTCTATGCGTTGATGTAGCCAAACGTTTTCGCCTGCTTTCACAAACAAATAATTGAAAAAACGAGTATTTTTGGTGGTTTTCTTGGAGGAAACAGGAAAATAAGTTACTTGCTCTTGCTGAAAAGCAAAACAATAAGTTTTCAAAGGGCATGCTTCGCAAACAGGCGATTTCGGAACACATTGCAAAGCTCCGAAATTCATAATCGCCTGATTATAAACCGCAGGTTGCGTTTTGTCCAACAAACGATGTGCTAATTTGGAAAAAAGAGCAGGAGCATTGGGGTCATCTATCGGCGTTTCGATGCCGCAAAAACGACTTAACACTCGATATACATTTCCATCTAAAACCGCATGAGGCAAGTCAAATGCGAAAGACGCAATCGCTGCCGCCGTGTAATTGCCCACTCCTTCCAATTGCAATAATGTTTCATAATTCGTTGGAAAGCAACCATTTAACTTAAAAGCGATGTATTTTGCCGCCGCGTGAATTTGCCGAACTCGACGGTAATAACCTAATCCTTGCCAAAGGCGCAAAATTTTTTCTTCGGGTGCATTTGCTAAATCTTGAATCGCCGGAAACGCTTCAGTCAATGCGAGGTAATAAGAAGTGCCTTGTTTCACGCGAGTTTGTTGCAAAATCATTTCCGAAAGCCATATCCGATAAGGGTCTTTTTCGCTACTCCATGGCATCGGGCGAGGATGCGCGTGATGCCATGCTAAAAGCGTTTCTGTAAAAAAAGATTTCATTTTAAAGAATAACATTTAGGAACGTTGTGGTGTGGGCTGAGCAGAATGAAACGAAAATAAAAAAAGAACACAATCGGTTTCTAAACGCACAATTTGGCAGTAAAGTTGCTCGTTTTTGAATTGAGGTAAGGTAGGGCGTTGTCTTCGGATGAGGTGTTATCGTATCTTACATATTAATTTTTTTTCATAAAAGCGTCTATCGTCTGATGGACGCTTTTTTATTGTAAAATTTTAGGATTATCTAATTAGGTTGCATTGTAATTTAGCAATTCATAAATGGACTGCAAGTGATTTTGAATAACCCAAAGTACTTCTTTTAAATCAATATTTGTATCCAATGTCGATTTTTTCAAAAAAGCTTTCCATTGGACGATTCGTTTTTCATTCTGCGCAAATGCGTCGGAAAACAAAGGATGATTTTTGATATAAACCGTTTTTCGTTGTTGAAAAGTATTCCAAATCGCTTGTTGTAAAATCGTTAAATCATATTTGCCTTGATTCAGCAGGCGATATACATCGTAAAAATCTTTCATTCGACTATTCATTTCTGCTAAATCTATCATTGCTTCAAACTTTTCAGCAATAACCGTTTCCATCGAATAGGCTTGAATTTTAGGAATCCCCATTTCCAATAAAGTGGGATAATCCATTTGAATCGGGTGAGGCGTTATAATTTGAATTGCATGGATGCCGTTAAATTTTTCATAGTAAGATTTTAATTATGTTTGTAACTATCCCTGCAAGGTTCATTTGATGAGCATACTCACTAATTTTAACTAAATTTCTATCCTCCCGATGTAAATAGTTCCTAACAATTTCCTTACAAGTATCGAAACCGATTTTCATTCGATACTTAATAATGTCGCAAACTGTTTTTTCTATATCATAAATTTTAAGACTGTAATTATCTATCATAACAAATTGATTTCCAATCTGATAATGCGTATCTGACCAATAAAATAATTGAATCGGCGGATATTCAGGCAATGTAACTTTCTTTTTTCGGGGAATAGCAATTTGATATTGCGCGGGCACAAAAGTTGTCAATTCATAGTAAACTGCTGCCGAAAGCAAACACAATACACCCTGTGGCACAATATGCGCCACTTCCACCCATTCATCGGGTTCTTGTTCCAGCCCGTTCCATTTGTAAACGCCTTGTTTTACTTTCACAATCAATTGATTCTCCATCAATTGTTTTAATTGATAAGGATGAATCTTTTTGGAATGTAGGCTTTGAGTCGTCAGAAAAGGCTTTTTTTCGTCGAAGACAATTGTTTTTTTCATAAAAAGACGGCATCTATTTATAGATGCCGTAAAATTAATCTTTTTTTGGAAAAATGCAAAATTTATAAAAAATATGGCGAAACGAATAATTACTTATTTTTATCTTGGAGCTGCTCGCGGAGGAAAGCGATTTCGGATTGGAGGTGTTGGATTTGGAGTTTGAGTTCTTGGTAAATGCATTCACATAAGTCTTTGGTGGCATCGGTCTGGCACTTATAGTCTCATAGGCGGATGCACTCCGTAAGCGAATAATGCTAATCGCAAGTTTACTAAGCCTTCTCGGTTCGTTTGTAACGCTTCTATCGTTGCACGACCTACTGGTGAAATACCGAGCATTTGACTAAAATCGGCTGACCACTCAAAATGGTGTTCCCAAATATCTGTTCTGGGATTGAAAAGAGGCATATTTTGTTCCGAAATGGGGTCAAATGCGCTTATTTTATCACTTTTACGCTTATTGCACCCACTACACGCTAAAGCAATATTCCCCAAATCATCACTACCTCCGCGCACAACAGGCATAATATGTTCGGCTTCAAAACTGTCGGGAGAATAATCTTGCAAAGACCGACAGTATTCACAAGTTCTTTGCGCCCGATTTACAATTAAATCTCGTTCGGACTTAGAAAATTTATGGCGTTTCGGCATTGGGATGGATTTTAAGTTCTTTCAAATGGGTTTCCAGTTCGGATTGGATACTGTTTAACCAAGTCAGCTAAACTCATTTGACGCAGTTGGGCGAGCGCAGCTAATAAATGCACTCTTTCTAAACTTTTCGCTTCCATCACGTCGGATAACCAAATCATTTCTTGGCGTTCTTTTTCCGAGATGCCTTGTTTCAGCTCGATAGAACGCAATGCCCGATAACGTCGAACAATCGTTCGAGGCATCACCGTTTTTAACTTTTTTAACAAAATGGCTTCTTCGTGGAGTCGTTGAATCTTGGGATAACCACTGAGTTGAGCATTGAGCTGTTCAAAAAAAGTGGTTAAATCTTGAAGATCCAATATAGCAACCCGTTGTGCTAACGCCTCTATGCCTTTTTTAACTTCGATAGTTTGCATTAATAAGTCTTTTGAGTGCAAAAATAAGGCTTTTTGGGAAGCCTTGCAAGGACTATTTATTTTTATCTTGGAGCTGCTCGCGCAGGAAAGCGATTTCGGATTGAAGGTGTTGGATTTGGAGTTTGAGTTCTTGGAAGAGGCGTTCATATAAGTCTTTGGTGGCATCGTTCTGTTGTCCCACGACAATATTATTATCTTGTTGGTGGTGAAACACATTATTGAAAACCACTTTTTCGTCAAAACTCAATAAATCATAGAAATCTACTTTCAAGATTTTGGCAATCTGTTCCACGCGCTCCAACGACACTTTCGTGCGATTCGCCTCGATTTTACTGTAACCTTCTTGCGAGATTTTTAATTGTTCTGCCATATATTCTTGCGTGTAGTTGCGCAATTCGCGGATTTTTTTGATTTTATGCCCGATTTCCATTGTTTTTTAATTTTAAGTGGTGAAGATACGGCTTTTAGTTCTAAACTATAACCTTGTTTTAGTAAATATTTTTAAAATAAATATGATATTTGTACCATGTTTCAAAAACACGCTCATCTCGCGCTTTTGAACCTCATTTTCTCATCGCTTAAAATCAAATATCATGTTTGTCTTTTTTACTCGAAAGAGCTTATTGCAGAAGGCTCTGCTTTTTGTATTTTGTATGGTTCCGATTCTGGCACATGCGCAAGTGCCGACAAATGGTTTAGTTGCCTATTATCCTTTCAATGGCAATGCCAATGATGAAAGTGGCAATGGCAATCATGGAACTGTAAATGGTGCAACACTGACAACTGACCGCTTTGGTAATGCCAATAAAGCGTATAGTTTTGATGGTAATACTAACGACATTTTATTAAACCTCCAACTTGGTAATCAAAGTGCAATTACTATATCTTCTTGGGTCAAAACAAATAATAGTGGTAACGAAATTCAAGCAATTTTATCCAGTTCAAATTCAGCAGGATTTCATTTTCAATTAAGTGATAATACAGTTTTTAACATAGTAGCATATACTGGTAACCAAACAGGAAGTTTTGGTATAACATTGCCTATAT
This sequence comes from Bacteroidota bacterium, assembly GCA_039795795.1. Classification (GTDB taxonomy): domain Bacteria; phylum Bacteroidota; class Bacteroidia; order Chitinophagales; family Saprospiraceae; genus JAAFJT01. Next base: position 8,290 of record JBDKKX010000162.1, read on the forward strand.
TGCCACGTCTGCCAAATAATACTTGGCGTTTTTTAACTGTTGTATATGCTTCTGGGGGTTCAAAAATATACGAAAACGGTAACCTTATCGCAAGTTCATCTGAAACCTATAATTATATTACTACAAGTCCATTAAAAATTGGGTCAGGTTGGGTTGGTAGTAGATTTTTTAATGGCACAATAGACGACATTCTCATCTACAACCGCGCCCTAAGTCATGCAGAAGTAACCCAACTCTACAATACAGAAGCGCCACCCGTCACTTTAGAAACAGGCTTAGTTGCCTATTATCCTTTCAATGGCAATGCCAATGATGAAAGTGGCAATGGGAATAATGGCGTTGTGAATGGGGCAACTCTTACTACTGACCGTTTTGGAAATGCAGATAAAGCGTATAGTTTTAATGGGGTTAATAATATAATAACAGTACCTAACTCAACATCTCTTAATATAACACAGAATCTAACCTTATCTACTTGGTTCAAGGCAGAACCCAGCGAAGATTATAAAGGAATAGTCACCAAAACTGGAACTAATTTGGGTGGGAGCCTTAGAAGCCAATATTTTTTTACGCTAGCAAACATATCAGAAGGGTCAAAATTAAGAGCAGATATATTAGCGCAATACACTGGAGGTAATTATGTACTTTCAAACAATAATGTTGCGGACAATCAGTGGCACTCTGGAGTTGTAACATTCGATGGTAGTGTGATAAAATTATTTGTAGATGGTCAATATCAAAACCAACGAACTTGGACTGGACCCATGATAAGTAATGATGAACCTCTAAGAATAGGATTCGATGTTGGTAGTCCAGGTAACCGTTATTTCAAAGGATTAATTGATGATATTTCAATCTACAACCGCGCATTATCCGAAAGCGAAGTGCAGCAACTTCACGGTACATACACCGCCTCTGCGCCGCCTGTGCCAACACAATTATCTTCTCAGATTATCAAAATGGGGAATGCGTCGAATGCCGTTTTTTTATTATGGCAAACGACCACATCCGCCAAATCTTACGAAATTTATAGAGATGGTCAGTTAGCTGGTCGAAATACGAATCCAATATTTAGAGAACTACTCGACGCGGGTACTTATAGTTACCAAGTCGTTGCGGTGAATGATTATGGTAAATCCGTCAAATCGCAACCGCTTGCAGTGGTTGTCGCGGGCAATTCATCCGATATTCACTATGGAAAACTTGCCATTTATATTCACACGGAGGATAAAAATCCCATTGAAAATGCGGTAATTACGTTTACAGATGGAAGTGATCCGATTCAAACCAATAAAAATGGTTTGGCTTTAATAGAATCATTGCCTTATGGTACCGCTAAAACCATTGCGAGCATCACAAAATCAGGTTGGACATTTGAGCCTGAGGCAGGAGCAGCCAATAATTATGCGATTAAAATAGACAAAGCACTTCATTTAATTCGTGTAAAAGGCACAGCCGCCGCCAACAACACGAATACGAATTCGAGCTATATTCCACCTTATAAAGCAGATTTACTGGTTTATGATGTCAATGCCATCGTTTATCCCACCTTCACCAAAGGCAACAATTACGAATTAAAAGTAAATGTTCGTGCCAGTTCCTTGGCAGGTTGGCAGGGGGATATTCGATTGATAGCGGTTCGCAAAGACGTACTCGTGAATAAGGAAGCTCCTACTTTTTACATTGGTCAATTAACCGATACTTATGTATCTGTTCGCGGTACAGAATTAACTTTTAAAGCCATTGATGGCAAACTGAATGCAGATGTAGGCAAATATGAGTTATATATTCAAACCCTTTCGCCTCAAGCATATAAACCGAGTTATCACAATATTGCGATAGATGCTGCCACAGAAGCGTCCGTAACTTATGGGCAAATTTTTGTGAAAGAAATAATAATTGATAATAATACTAAT
>JBDKKX010000163.1:0-10191 GCA_039795795.1 Bacteroidota bacterium
GATAGTGTATGAAAAGCGATTCCAACAGCAAGCCGTTCGTTTGAAACAATTAGTTAAAACTAAAAATAGCAATGCGCTGGATCAGTTAAAACAATTAATGGCGCATTATCCGCCAAATGGTCGTTTGATAGTGTTGTTTGACAATTGCGAAGGGTTGCAAAAAGGCGTAAATGGAGCCATAGAACCTGCAAATTTGAATGAATTTTTAAAATATATATGTGTAAACGCGCCTCAAGGTTGTCATGTCCTGTTCACCACTCGCTATCGTTTGACGGAATGGGAAACAGAAGTAGTACATTTCGCTTTAGATTGTTTAACGATAGAGGAACAAAATCAATTTTTAGATTTCTCACCCGTTTTGCGGAAGATTCCCGAAATAGAGCGTCCTGCCTTGTATGAGCGATTTCAAGGACATCCCCAAAGTTATACGCAATTGGAATCCTTGATGGAACGAGATAAGGAATTTCATTGGCAGCGCGTCGCGGAAGCAACTCAAGTTGTTGTATTTAACAACTTACTATTGCAAAACATTTATGAGCGATTGCTTAAAACAGAACAAAGGTTTTTTCAACAAATGGTGCTTTGTATTACGCATACCCCGTATGAAGTTTTAGCTCATTTGGTGCAGCAGCCCGTAGAATGGGTTGAAAAAGAATTGAAGCTGTTGGAAAATTGGGCTTTATGTATGTTGGATGAGCCTGCAAAAAGGTTTGTTGTACATCCATTAGTGCGCGAGTGGATGCACCAACAAGTCGTTTCCAAAGATTTTTTATCCAATGGCTACATTGTGCTTGGAACGTATTTTTCCGATAATATCAGCGATATTAACAATTTAAATTTGCAAAACGCGCTTTTATCAAAAAAATATTTTGAATTAGCAGGAGAAAACGGCATTTTAGGGTTTGCGGAAACGGCTTTATGCTTACAAAATTATTTTCAAAAAATTGGGGAGTATGCTCGGGCAGTCGAATTGAATGATGCTGTGTTAAAATTGAATGTAAATCGGTTGATTCAATCCGATGCTTTGAATAATTTAGGCATGATCGCTTATTTTAAATTGGAACATTCGGAGTCAGAAAAACATTTTAGAGCAAGTCTTGCACTTAGAATACTGGAAAATAATCAAATACGTATAGCAGAAAGTTATCATAATATTGCGACGCTATACCAAGACCAACAATTATATGATGAAGCAAAAGCTTTTTTTAATGATAGTTTAACCATCAAACGGGCATTAAGTGCAGCAACAGCAATCCATCCAGAAAGAATTACATTACACTTAACCTTAAATAATTTAAGTCAGATTTCGGCAGCGCAAGGCGACCTCACCGAAGCCCTTCATTATTTGAACGAAAGTCTAATCATCGCCAAAAAAGAGCAAGATAGTTCAGCACAATGTACTACATCCATGAATATTGCTGATATTTACCTAAAAAAAGAGGATTTTGACAATGCTTTGAAATATTTTTCCGAAGCCGAAGCCTTAATCGATCAAGAAGCACTCTCAACAGATAGTATCACGTTGTTTTTGAATATAAGTCAATTATATGCGCTGCGCGAAAATTATACAGGTGCTTTGGAATATGTTTTACGCGCCTTTCGGCTTGCCCGACGGCATAGTTTAAAGGAGAATGAAATTCGGCATCAATTGGGGCGGATTCTCCACGAAGCAGGACGGCAAACTTTAGAAAAGTTGGTGAAAAATTTATAATTTTTAATTCATGGAAGTTCAATGAACGTAAAATAAATTAATCTGTCACAAAAAATACAAATATATAAAAATATACTTAACAGGTTATATCTTTTTTTAAAATATATTATTAATTTTGTGAGTAAATTACTACTAACCTATGGTAAATTAAAAAAGAAAGCGGTTTGGTTGATGAAAAGGAGTTATTGCGGCACACAAGTTGATTTTGAAGGGCAGCGATAAGGATTTGAATCACAAAATAGCTTTTTCTTTTGTCACAGGCGTAATAAAGCTTGAAAAATTATTTATTTTACTTATTGCCGACTCTTTAATTAACATGACAATCAAATCGTATCACAGCCAATTGCCGCCCCCGCAAGTTCAAAACAAACCTATGAATAAAGATAGAATGGAAATTGTTTACAGCTATTTCATGCGTCGGGAGCAATACTATAAGGACGATAGTGTTTCGCATCGAGAAGTATCAGAGCGCGCATTGCATGAAAATGAAGATTTACTTCAGACCTATTTGGAGCATTTTGCAGGAGAGCTGTCTCGGCGACACTCGTATGTGGAACAATTCAAACAAGAAGTTAGGTCACTCGTAGCCAGAGGCAAAATAACGGATGCTATTTATCAATTAAGTCATTACGTCACCGAACAAAAAGATAAAAATCTTCAAGATGTCCTTATGGTATCTTCGTCCTTTATGCGTTTACATTGGGAGGAAACATCGGGCGTGATTTCTTTTGAGAGTAGTCAGGTAGAGAAAAATAGGATTATTTCAAATATACTTCGTATTTTGGACAACCTATGAAATATCGGTGTGTGCAGTAGGTTCCGTATTGGAAAATTAGGGGATAATTGGAACACGGAGGACGCGAGTTTTGCGGATTTACGCGGATTTTTTTTGATTTCAAGTTGAATATTCAAGCAAAAATTAAAAAAATCCGTGCAAATCCGCAAAATCCGTATCCTCCGCGTTCCAATTATCCTCTAATTGAACTTTTAATATAATTTCTGAGCCATTTGACGAAACGCATGAATGTTTTTTTTGCTACAATTCCAAAGAATTGTTAGAAATTAGCATTTTTTCATATAAATTGTTTAGAGAATGTGGCATTTGTTTTTCACCCACTTTCACAAATCCATGTTTTTCGTAATATCCACAAAGGATAGCATTGGAAGCATTACAGTCCAACCGAAATCGAAAAATCTCATTTTCTATTAAATCATGTTCTATTTGAGCCAGAATTTTACTACCGATTTGCTGCCCCGCAAACGATTTTTCGACCACCAAGGAATGCACATAACGCGCAGTTGCGCTTTGCTTTCCCCAATACAATTCGTCCTCCACAAGTAATCGAAACATTGCAACCAATTGATTTTCAACATTTTCTACAAAATAAAATTCTTGATTCGTAAATCCTGCACGTATCCAATCACATTGCGTTTCGGTTGGATTGAGCCAGAAAGCCCATTGATTGATTTGTTTCTTTTGTAAAGTTTGGGCAGCCTGTTTCAAAAGCTGCATTGCGGTTGCAAATTCGCTTTCCCGCGCTTTTCTGAAAAATAATTCCATGAATGATGATTTTGAAGCCTTGATTTTGATTTGAACGCAAAGATGGATATAATAATTTCAACAAAGAAACGTTTTGCGCAAATGATTTGTGAGAGCAATAACCTTAAATAGTTAGCTTTGCAAATTAAGATTTTTATCATAAATCGCTGTCCTAAAATTTTTTGTGTTCAAAAAAACATACATTGTGCGAACAAAACCATTTCACCTTTAAAATGTTAAGTTATATATGGATTATCTATTTTTAGAAGACTTTAAAAAATTATCTGTCACCTGTCCTCCCAAACACTATAAACCTAAAAAAATGACTGTTTATAGATGGGTGTTTGAGGATATAGCAGATGAACAAAATTTTATACCTGTATTTTATACTAATCCAAAAAAATATTTTGGCAAAACAGATGTAGAAAAGTGTAGAGGTTTAGCATTATCTCTTTTTGCGACGCACGAAGACGCAGCAGAAAGATTTTACGACCTTCAAGATGGCATGGGGCGTAAAGCCTATAAAGTATTGGGAACGCACATTGCCATTGGAGATATTGAGGAGCAAGATGGTGTTAATGAAGAACCGAATGCCAGTGGACATTTTAATCATCATCCCGTTAAAGGACATCAATACGAAAAAAGGTTTAATATCATTTCAAAACTTTAAAAATGGAGCAGATTCAAGGGATTCAAATATCGAATTTAGGTTTTCAACTGACAAGGCAAGGCGATTTGCTTTATCACGAGGGACCATTATTATCCCATTTCACCAATGAGGAAAATAAAGATCATTATTTGTACAAATGGAGCGATTGTGACGAAATCGTACATCGTTGGCTTATATTTAAAGTTTCTGTGGCAGGTTTAAGACTTTTTTTTGAAACAAAATGTACTTTATTACAATTGATTCATGGAAATCCATTTGTTTACTTCGTGGATTTAGATACGAATCAACATCAAACGAATTTAATTTTAACTTCAACCGATAATATTCCAAAAGATTATTTACCCTCAGAAAAGTCGTTTTTTAAGCCAAAACAATATGAAAAATATGCTTTTGAGTTCAAAGAGGCTCTTTTTTCGGCTGTTGCGCAGGAAAAAGAACCTGCAAATTTAGAATTGCCTTTGAATCAACTGAATGAATTGATTCAAAAACAAAATGACTTAATCTCCAAACAAAATGAGTTAATAACGCTGTTTTTTAAATCGTATCCATCGCTTCGTATAGGTTGAGTATGCCTTTACAAAGCAGAAAAATCTTTTTTCACAAAAACAACATTTTTTTTTTGGTCATCTCAAACCAAAAGATTACCTTTGCGCTTCGTTTTTCGGAAACCGCATTGAAATGGCGATTCGCCCAAATTTTCGTGGTTTTAACGGTGCTTCTCCACCTGAAACCGCATTAAGCTTCCCTTAAATTTGGTAATGAAGACCCATTTTGAATGATTTAATCAAATCCGAAGCAATACATCTCGCATGGCTAAAGAAATATCTATTTACATTAAACTCCAAGTCAAAGGGGGGAAAGCGAATCCTGCACCGCCGATTGGTCCTGCTTTAGGTTCTAAAGGGGTCAATATCATGGAGTTCTGTAAGCGTTTCAATGCTGCTACGCAGGATAAGATGGATAAGATTTTACCCGTCATTATCGCTGTTTATACTGATAAATCGTTCGATTTTGTAATCAAAACGCCGCCTGCTGCCATGCAATTATTGGAAGCAGCGAAGGGTAAAAAAGGTTCGGCGCAACCGAATCGGAACAAAATTGGTTCGGTGACTTGGGAGCAGGTGAAAGCAATTGCAGAAAATAAATTGCCTGATTTAAACTGTTTTACGGTGGAAGCGGCTATGAAAATGGTCGCGGGTACGGCGCGCAGTATGGGCATCACTATCACTGGGGATGCGCCTTGGGCAGAAAAAAAATGATGAATGATAAATGGAGAATGATGAATTTATAAATATAATATATTCATCATTTATCATTCAGCATTCATCATTTGGTTAGGGAGTTCTGAACGGGTGTTTGGAACGTTATTACCTCATTTTTAAAAATTAAATTACAATGGCAAGAGTTCCTAAAAAGAGAGCCGCCATCAACAAAAAGTTTGATAATAACAAACTTCATTCGTTGTTGGATGCTTTTTCGGTGGTCAAAGACGTGAATACCACGAAATTTGATTCATCGGTGGATTTGCACGTCCGTTTGGGCGTTGACCCGCGTAAGGCGGATCAAGCACTTCGGGGTACCGTCGTGTTACCTCATGGGGTCGGCAAAAGTAAAAAAGTTTTAGTGCTTTGTTCTCCGGATAAGGTCGAAGAGGCTAAGGAAGCAGGGGCGGATTTCGTGGGTTTGGAAGAGTACATCGCTAAAATTCAGGGCGGTTGGACGGATGTGGATGTGGTGATTGCGACTCCAAACGTAATGAAGGATTTGGGTAAAATCGCGCGGATTTTAGGTCCGAGAGGTTTGATGCCGAATCCGAAAACGGGAACGGTTACTGCGAATGTGTCTGCGACGATTAAAGAGGTCAAAAAAGGTAAAATTGCGTTTCGCGTCGATAAAACGGGTATCGTTCACGCCTCTATCGGTCGGATTTCCTTCGCGCCTGACAAATTGTTGGATAATGCCAACGAATTAGTCAATACGCTTTTGAAAATGAAGCCTTCAACAGCGAAAGGAACGTATGTGAAAACCGTCACGGTGGCGAGTACGATGAGCCCAGGCATTAAGATTGATACTAAAACAATCAAGTAATGATAGAATGATGAATGATAAATGATGAATGATGAATTTTAAGATTTCCAATGAACTATTGGATTGACAATGTTTTATAAAATTCATCATTCATCATTTATCATTCATCATTGTAAAACTCGTTCAACAATGACTAAAGATCAAAAAGCGGTCGCGTTGGAAGATTTGAAAGCCAAGTTGGAAGAATATCCATTCTTTTACTTGACTGACCCTTCTCAAATGCCCGTTAAGGTTACGAATAAATTGCGCCGCAAATGTCACGAATCTGGAGTCGAAATGCAGATGGTGAAAAATACTTTGTTGGCGAAAGTGATGCGCGATGCGCCTGCGGCAAAAGGTTATGCAGGTTTAATGGATTCGCTGCACGGTCCGACGGCGGTTTTGTATTGCAAAAATCAGAAATTGCCTGCAAAATTGTTGGAAGATTTCTATAAAGAATCCAATGGTGAGAAACCGGGTTTCAAAGCGGCTTACATTGATTCTGCTGTGTTCGCGGGCGAAGGTTCTCTTGAGATTTTGAAAAAATTGAAATCTCGTGAAGAACTCATCGGCGAAGTCATCGGCTTGTTGCAATCGCCTGCTAAAAACGTTATTTCGGCGTTGAAATCGGGTGGTGCGACGATTGCAGGTCTTTTGAAAACGTTGGAAGACCGTCATGCGGCTCCAGCAGAAACGGCAGAATAATATTTTTCCAACCGTTTCACAATTAATTGATTCTAATGATAATTACATTTGATAAAAAAATATCATTCATAATTCATCATTCATAATTCATCATTATTTAAATTAATTTTAATTCAAATTTTAAAATTCTATACAATGGCAGATATCAAAGGCTTAGGCGATCAATTGGTTAACTTGACTGTAAAAGAAGTTAACGAACTTGCAAATTATTTGAAAGATACTTATGGTATCGTTCCTGCGGCGGCAGCAGCAGCTCCAGCAGCAGCAGGTGGCGACGGCGGCGGTGCAGCACCCGTCGTGGTTGAACAAACGGAATTCGACGTAATTTTAACTTCAGGCGGCGCGCAAAAATTGCAAGTGGTGAAAGAAGTTAAAAACTTATTGGGCTTAGGCTTGAAAGAAGCGAAAGATTTGGTTGACGGCGCACCAAAAGAATTGAAATCTAAAATCAGCAAGGCGGATGCAACTGCTTTGAAAGAAGCATTAGAGAAAGTTGGCGCGAGCGTTGAAGTAAAATAAGAATTGTTTTTAGAAAACGTTGTGCATCAAGCCGTGAAACGAGGACTCGTTTACCGCTTTCCGCGCAATAAGGCTTAGGCGTTTGCGTTTGCAAATGCCTAAGCCTATCGTTGTCTAAGTGTTTGTACAATTGGAACGCGGATGACACGGATTTAGGCAGATTTTCACGGATTTTTTTTGATTCAAGGTTCAAAATCCGTGAAAAATAAAAAAAATCCGCGAAAATCTGCCGAAATCCGTGTCATCCGTGTTCCAATTGTATCACGATTCCTTAAACGGAAAATGTTAATTGAAAAAAAATAATTTATAAAGTGTTTAAACACTCGTTTTTATCGAATTTTTGGCTTGATTTTTAATAGTGTAAAAACTTTTAATAATCATTTTGGGAAGGTTAAAACGGGTAACTGTTTGTAAAAATACCCAAAGATTGACGACATCCTAACCCCGATGCTAAACCACAAAGGTACTATAAGATTTTAAGCAGAGATTTAAGTGCTAAACATATTGAACGAGTGAGAATCGTATGAAATAACCATTTTTAATTTGCAAATCATCGTAAGTAATGATAAATGATAAATGATAAATGATAAATTTTATAATTAAGGGTTTATCCATTAATTATGAAATTTATAAACAGCGTTTATTTTTAACTCAGCTACTTATTGTGCAAATTCATCATTTATCATTCATCATTCCTCATTCCATTAAGCGTAAATTTCATACTTAACTGATTGAAAATCAATCCACACATATATACATGGCAGTAGGTAACGTTCTGATGCCGGAATTAGACCGCGTTAATTTCGGCAAAATTAAACTCTCTGACCAACAGCCGGATTTGCTGGAAATTCAGTTGAAATCGTTTCACGAGTTCTTCCAATTGGAAACTACGCCTGAAAACCGTACCAATGAGGGGCTTTTCAAGTGTTTTCAAGAGAATTTCCCAATTGCGGATGCCCGCAACATTTTCGCATTGGAATTTTTGGATTATTTCGTGGACCCGCCGCGCTACTCAATTGAGGAGTGTATGCATCGGGGCTTGACGTATTCCGTTCCGTTGAAAGCGAAATTGCGGCTTAGTTGCAACGATGAAGAGCATGTTGATTTTGAAACCATGGTGCAAGATGTGTTTCTCGGCAACATCCCGTACATGACTCCAAAAGGTACGTTTGTGATAAACGGTGCGGAAAGGGTCATTGTTTCGCAATTGCATAGGTCGCCCGGTGTGTTTTTTGGACAGAGTTTCCACCCGAATGGCACGAAAATTTACTCGGCAAGGGTAATCCCGTTCAAAGGGGCTTGGATGGAATTTGCGACGGATATTAATAATGTGATGTATGCGTACATCGACCGTAAGAAGAAATTTCCTGTAACAACGCTTTTACGGGCTATCAATTTCGATACAGATAAGGCTATTTTGGATTTGTTTGGCTTGGCGGAGGAGATTCCTGCTACGCCTGAACGACTTCGGGCGGCTGTGGGTCGAAAATTGGGGGCGCGGGTGTTGCGCTCGTGGACGGAGGATTTCGTGGATGAGGATACGGGTGAGGTGGTTACGATTGAGCGAAATGACATTATTTTGGAACGGGATATTGTTTTGGATGCGGATAATGTCGAAATGATTTTGGAAAGTGGAGTGGATAATGTCATTTTACAGCGCGAAGATGTGGATGAAGATTATTCGATTATTTACAATACGTTGCAAAAAGACCCGTCGAGCTCGGAAAGTGAGGCGGTGAGTTACATTTACAAGCAGTTGCGCGGGACGGAACCGCCCGATGAGGATACGGCGCGCGGGATTATTGACAAATTGTTCTTTTCGGATAAGCGTTATAATCTTGGCGAAGTCGGTCGTTACAAAATCAACAGAAAGTTGAAAGTCGATATTGAGATGACGACGTTGGTTTTGACGAAAGAGGATATTACGGCGATTGTGAAATATTTGGTCAGTTTGATGAACAGTAAGGCGGAGATTGATGATATTGACCATTTGAGTAATCGGCGTGTGCGGAGTGTTGGGGAGCAATTGTATGCTCAATTCGGGGTTGGATTGGCGCGGATGTCGCGTACGATTCGGGAACGGATGAATGTTCGGGATAATGAGGTGTTTACGCCGATTGATTTGATTAATGCGCGGACGTTGAGTTCGGTGATTAATTCGTTTTTTGGGACGAGCCAGTTGTCGCAATTCTTAGACCAGACGAATCCTTTGAGTGAAATCACGCATAAACGACGGATTTCTGCTTTGGGACCTGGGGGTTTGAGTCGGGAACGGGCGGGTTTTGAGGTTCGGGACGTGCATTATTCGCATTATGGACGACTTTGTACGATTGAAACGCCCGAAGGTCCGAATATTGGTTTGATTTCGACGCTTTGCGTGCATGCGAAAATCAATAAAATGGGCTTCCTTGAAACGCCTTATCGCAAGGTGACGAATGGGCAGGTCATGGATAAAATTGAATTCATGTCGGCGGAAGGCGAGGATTATATTAAGGTGGCGCAAGCGAATTCTCCAGTTGGGGCGGATGGTTTTTTCTCTATCGACAGAATTAAATGTCGTGAACATGGGGATTTTCCAGTGCTTTCTCCTGAAGAAATTGAATATATGGACGTTGCGCCGAATCAAATTGTTGGGGTTTCGGCTTCGATGATTCCGTTTTTGGAAAATGATGATGCGAACCGTGCGTTGATGGGTTCTAACATGCAGCGTCAAGCGGTGCCGTTGTTGAAACCGTCTGCACCTGTGGTTGGGACGGGTTTGGAAGGCAAAGTGGCGCGAGATTCTCGGATGTTGTTCAATGCGGAAGGCGATGGGGTGGTGGAATATGTGGATTCGACGGAAATTGTCATTCGGTATGACAGGACGGAAGAAGACCAATTAGTGTCTTTCGAGGACAATCGCAAGACGTATAAATTGACGAAGTTTTTGCGCACGAACCAAGAAACGTGTATCAATTTGAAACCGATTGTTCGGAAAGC
>JBDKKX010000164.1:0-10146 GCA_039795795.1 Bacteroidota bacterium
TTGGCAAACACTTATATATTTTTTTTAATTTTTGCAAACACATAGGAACATAGGAGACATAGAGGCATTCATTGGAAGCCCTATGCCTCCTATGTTCCTATGTGTTTGCAATTTTAATAATAGGTTCGGTTTCCATCACCAATTCCATCGCCGTCTCATACGCCCTATCATGCACGTCGAGTTCGGGAACGACTTTGGCAAATTTAACCAAATCCGCAATTTGTAATAATTTTTTAAACTTCAATTGTATATCCATCGGCATATCCGTTTGGCGCAAAGTTGCAATTAATTCATCAGAAGTCGATTCCAAAGCAGGGATTTGATACCTTTTTTCCAAATAATCCCGCAAAATATGCGTCAATTCCGTGTGATACGGCTTGATTTCCCCCTGTTGCCACAATTGTTTTGCCCGCAAAGCCATTAATTCATTGCGCGCCTGCTCGTATGGCGATATAACAATTTGTTTAGCAATGACCATCGGTTGCGGCTTTTTGCGCCACTTGTCGCGGAGCAAAAACGCAATTAAACCCAATAAAACCAAGGTTATAAACCCAATTAAATACGGAATCGCGTCTTCAAAACTAAAATCTGTGCGAAAAATGTCTCGAATCGGCGCAATTTCCTCATTTTTCAACTTCGGAAACGCCACTTTCAAGGGCAATCGGTCTGTCGAAAGCGTATCCGATTTCCCATCGCGCACTACTGCAAATTGAAACGTCGGCGTATAATACGCGCCCGAATCCCAAGCCGTAAACAAAACGTCCCGCGTCCAAGTATCCTTGACCAACGCCCATTTGCCCTTGTCCAACAATTCAAACCCTTGAACGCTGTCAGGCACCACAGGAGACACATTTTGTGGTTGAAACCCCGATTTGGCAGCTAATTCAAAGGTAATTTTATTTTGGTCACCAATGAGCATATCCCCATTTTCCAAAATGGTGGTTAATGGTTGCGTTTGAGCCCTCATTGGAAAAGACGCAATCATTAAAAAACAATACAATATGTTTTGTTTGATTAATTTGTTCATAATCAATAACTTATAAGCAACGATGAATGCTGAATGATGAATGATGAATGATGAATTTACAAATTCATCATTTATCATTTATCATTCAGCATTCATCCTTACCGACGTTGTTCAAAAAAGTGCAACAGCGCGTCAATATACGATTTATCCGTATGCAAACTCATGGTATCTGCACCCGTTTTAAGAAATGTGGTTTTAAAATATTTATAATTATCCTGATACCAAGCGGCAAATTTACGCCGCGTTTCAGGGTCATCCGTGTCAATCCAAAGTCGGCGACCCGTTTCCGCATCCACCGCCCGCATCAACCCGACAGGCGGCAACACCGCTTCCGCAGGGTCAAAAACGTGAATTCCAATAATATCATGCCGCTTCGACGAGATGCGCAACGCATCTTCATACCCTCGCGCCATGAAATCCGACAACAAAAAACAGGTACTGCGTTTTTTAATCACATTATTTAAATATTGCAATCCTTTCGCAAGGTCCGTCCCCGTTCCCTTCGGCTCAAAACTCAATAACTCTCTGATAATCCGTAAGATATGTGTGCGCCCTTTTTGCGGTGGGATGAATTTTTCAATCATATCCGAAAAGAAAATCACGCCCACTTTATCATTATTCCCGATGGCAGAAAACGCCAAAACCGCACATAATTCCGTAATCATATCACTTTTAAACTGCGTCCGCGTCCCGAAAAACGCCGACCGACTCATATCAATCAACAACATCACGGTCAATTCGCGCTCCTCCTCAAAGACTTTGATAAACGGCGTTTGCGACCGCGCCGTGACATTCCAATCAATATTGCGCACATCGTCACCATATTGATACGAGCGCACTTCGCTAAACGACATACCCCGTCCCTTAAACGCAGAATGGTATTCTCCCGCGAAAACATTGGCAGAAAGCCCTTTGGTTTTTATCTCAATTTTGCGTACTTTTTTGAGTAATTCACTGCTATCCATTGATTTAGGTATAAGCTAAAAATATATTATTTTTTAAAAGTATCGTTTTTATAACCATCTAAAACTTTAAACATTAATTCATTCATTAATTCAACCACATGATTCGCACAATCATCAATCATAGATTGTCGAATCGGAATACTGGATTCGCCATGTGCGATAGAATTGCGAAAGCGCAGTAAATCATTCAAATATTTTTCATACGGCTTCACAGGAAAAGGTACTAAATTGAACCTTTGTAAAATTTGATTCATTACTTTGAAGGTAATATTAGATTCTGTCGGCAATTTATGCTCAATTACAAGCGGTGAACTCGTAAACTTCAACAATTCATCCATAAATTTTCTTTTTTTTTCAAATTCATTCGCTACACCCGTTGTTATTTGTGGATATTTCATGTCCACAGCATGAATTAACAAATTTGGATGTATTTCACTACCCAACAAACCCACAGCATTAATCTTATCAATATAGATTCTAAAAATTGTCTTTACACCGCCTTCCCATATAGCATATATATTTGGTATCGCATATTTAATAGTAATTGCTTGTTGCCTTTCAGACAAACTCTTCAAAAGTGGTAACATTTTTAATATTTTCAACTCATCTATTCGTTGCTCTATTTCAGTTAAAAATGCTTTTTCTAATAATTCCTGATCGCTCATAGTAAAGCTATTTAAAATATTTTACTAATTAATCCCAAATGCTTTGATGTATTTTTCCATTCATTTCCATCCTTAAATTGAGTTATCTTTTCAATCAAAATTGGAAGATTATTTTCATAGATATCAATATTACGAGCCACACCGAGCATCACAATATCATAAATATTAGTGGAAAATGCACCCTTTTCGGGTCTAAAAACTTTATTACCAACCTTTTCTAATAACGCCATCACGCGATCAAATAATCGCTCTATCGTTTCATAAGGAAACATTTTATCCTCCACTGCAAAGCGCGTATATTGAGTCAAATATTTAGAAATATTATTATCTATATTCAATTGATAATTATTAAGATACAATGCAATAAACCTTAAAATGAGTTCTTGTAAATAGCGTTGTTCTTCTTGTATTTTAGAAACACTTACTAATTTTTTAAATATCTTATTTTCACACAATTTATTTAAAAAAATATTAAATTCAATAGAGTAACTTCCTTTAATACAATTACGCATTTCTTGTTCAGTCACTATTTTGTTCGTTGAATTGAGGCGACTAAATAATTCATATTTTAAATTTATTTCATTTGCATTCCATCGTAAAATTTCTACTCGGCAAATTGCAATTTTAATAGCTCTTTGTAATTTTAAAGGCAAATCATCTTTTTTCTTACCCGCCATAGATTTGATAAAATCACCTTCACACAAAGTCCAATTATTATTTTTTGTATCTAATTGATTATCAACAGTTTTTAAAATACCAAAAAAGGATAACAAGGTAGCAACTCGTTGTAATCCATCTACTAATTCCCATGTATCATCCGCATTTTCCGCTACAAAAATAGGTGGAACTGGAATGCCCAACAATATGGATTCTATAAAACGCGTTTTACGATAATCATCCCACCGAAAAAGGCGTTGAAACGCTGGCGAAATCGTAATTTCACCATCTTGATACATATTCATGATTTCGCCAAAAGACATATCTAATCTATCTGTTATTAGACTACCTTTTGCGCGTTCAATTTCTGCTTGGATAGAGCCTAATTCTATGGCTTTCATACTGAATATACACTTTTGATGAAAAAATAACTTGAAATATATCAATAATCCATTGAAGTTTGTTTGAATCTGGAATGAAGAAAATTTAGGAAATGAAGGCATTAAAAGTTATATTTTTTGTAAAAAAATATAACTTTTAATGCCTTCATTTCCTAATTTTCCTTCA
Source organism: Bacteroidota bacterium (assembly GCA_039795795.1). GTDB lineage: Bacteria > Bacteroidota > Bacteroidia > Chitinophagales > Saprospiraceae > JAAFJT01. The sequence continues at coordinate 3,882 of JBDKKX010000164.1, forward strand.
TTCCTGATTCAAACCATTATTTTCGTTCTTTTTTAAAACTTTGTGTCGGTGGTGGCGGCGGCGCAGGTGCTACGGCGGCGGCAAAAGGCGGTACTAAAGGTCGTTTTTTCTTCTTTTTGCGCCGTTTTTTGTCATCGCGCAACTCGACTGCTCCAATCACATCCTCATATTCGGGTTCGCCGTCGTCCTCTGGAACAGGCGCGGCATGTAGCACATTTTCCTGTAATTCTTTGAAATCCGTTGGAAATTCCCCTCGCTTATTCAATTCCAAAACGCCTTTGACTTCTTCAATCCGCAACGTATAAAATTTACCTTTTTCGGGTCCAGAATCCATTACATAAGTCATTCTACGCCGAAAAACATCCGTTTTTATCAAAAAACCATTGCCATTTTGCGTTTTCAGGCGTTCAGCGTTCTCTGGAAAATCCTCCAACGCATCCATATATCCATCTAATTCGTAATTCAAACAGCATTTCAATCGCCCACACGCCCCACTCAATTTGGCTTGATTGATTGCCAATTGTTGATAGCGCGCAGCAGCCGTCGAGACCGATTTGAAATCTGAAAGCCAAGTCGAACAACACAATTCGCGTCCGCAAGAGCCAATGCCGCCGACTCGCGCCGATTCCTGCCGCGCCCCAATCTGCCGCATCTCAATTTTAACCTTAAATTCCTTCGCATAATGCCGAATCAACTCCCGAAAATCGACGCGCCCATCCGCCGTGTAATAAAAAGTCGCTTTTCGCCCATCGCCTTGATATTCCACATCGCCAATTTTCATATCCAAATCCAATGTTCGAGCAATCGCCCGCGCTTTTGTCATGGTTTCGCGCTCGTAAGCGCGCATTTCTTCCAATTTTTCAAGGTCGCGCTCGTTCGCACGGCGAATCACATTCAAAAATAATTGACTATCTCGTATTTCTTTTTTGCGCATCTGAAGCCGAACCAAATCGCCCGACAACGATATCCGCCCCACATCAAATCCGCCGCCACCCGGCACTTCCAACAATACCCAATCGCCCGTCACCACTTGATTAAAACTCGGATTGTGATAAAAATCTTTGCGAGAACCGCTTTTAAAACTCACCTCCACCAAATCAAAATCATTTGCAATCACGTCGCGTATGTCCAAATCGGACAGCCAATCAAAAGTATTCATCCTGTTGCATCCGCCGCTACAACTTCCGTTACATCCGCCCGGTTTGCCCTCTTTTCCTATCGAACAACTTGTACAGCCCATATTTACATATTCAATTTTGTTGTAATAATTTAAAAAATTTGTATATTCAATCGCCTTTTGAACTAGGATTAAATGGGATTTTTTTTTGGATTAAATGGGATTGATTTTTGGGATTTTTAGGATTTTAATCCTAAAAATCCCAAAAAATCAATCCCATTTAATCCCCAAAAAATCCCATTTAATCCTAATTCAAACCTTCGCGCGTAAAATCCGATGCGTCCGAATCGACGCGTCCAAAAACAACACTTTTGGATTCGCATTGCGCTCCACGTAGTAAATGCAATCGTCAAATAAACGCGAAATCTGTTCAATCTTGTTCACATCCAACACCGTTTTCATTTTTTGAGCCGTTTCGAGTTCATCGGGGCGCAAGCGCGGAGGCAAATCGGGATTTAAACCATCCATCATTTTCAAAATCAGCACTTCTCGCAAAAAATGAAGCCCATATTTTAAAAACAATTTTTGTTTTTCCCGTCCCAATTTAGAAAAATTATCCGTCCAACGCACCAATTCCACCCCATTGCCCACAAAACATTTACGCATCCAATATAAAAAAGATTTTGCATTATCATTCGCCGTTTCCTTAGAAAGCCGCACCGCTTCATGCCAACTGCCGTCCGCAAGGCGCGCAATGGCATGTGCTTCATCCGATTCTAAACCTTTGTTTATCAACGATTTAGCAATTTCCTCATCCTGCAATGGAGGCACTTTGACCAATTGACAACGGCTCAAAATCGTGTTTAAAATCAAATCAGGATTTTCCGCGACCAAAATAAAAATAGTATCATCTGGCGGTTCTTCGATGATTTTCAATAGTCGATTCCCCTCTTTGCCCAAATATTCGGGCAGCCACATCACTAAAATCTTTTTTTTCGCCTCAAACGTTTTCAAACTCAATTTTTTAACAATTTCCGCACATTCATCTCGCGTAATATTGCCTTGAGCATTGCCCGCATCCAAACGGTCGAGCCAATCTTGGGCGGAAAAGTACGTATTTTCTGCCAATGCCGCACGCCATTGTTTTAAAAAACGCGTCGAAATTTCTTTCGCGCCCACCGTCGGATAAGAAAAATGAAGGTCAGGATGAATCCATTTTCCCGTCTTGATGCACGCATAACAACGTTCACACGGTTCTTTTTCACCTGTTTCAGGGTCATCTGTCGGTTTTTCGCAGTTCAGCAGCCGCGCAAACGCCAGCGCAAGCGATAAACCGCCGCTTCCGGGCGCGCATAGCAAGAGCAGCGCGTGAGGCATCCTACCGCCTGCCGCCATGCCGCGTAATAATTGTTTCGCATTTTCTTGACCGATGATTTCTTTGAAGCGCATGCCGCAAAATTACACTTTTTTTGGAAACGGAAAGCGCGATTTTACAAAACATAAACGCAATAAATCACTATTGCTGCGTTACAAACCCAAATATTTTAATATTAATATGAATACAATTGCTAACATAATAGTATATGTTATAAGGATGGAATCCACCCATTTTAGCATTTTTTTAGACGTTTTGTTGTATTTTTGGGGGGCGTGATACATGCGATGGCTGCTGATGCCCGCGAAAATCACCCCAAGCAAAGGCATCACCAGCACGAATGCAAGGGCTAAAAACGAAAAAATTTCATATTTTTTTTTATTTTCTGGAACAATAGATTCATTTTCTGCCGATTTTCGGATAAGAATAACCTCATCTTGACTATTTTTAATGACCCAAACCGCTTCTTTGGCAACAAAATAATCCACATCAGTCGTTTGACCGCAGCGTTTATACCGAATTTCCGTTGGATTCAGTTCAAAAGTAGCGACTTCAATAATTCGTCCGCTATTCAACACGATTTTAGAACAAGGCGTTTGAATCGCCGCATGACTCCCAAAAGCCATACATAGTGCAGTAATTGTGATTTGTAGTTTCATAGATTTCCTTTTTGTGCTGCAAATTACAACGGATTTATTACTTTTGTTCAAGGAATTAGGATTAAATAGAATTTTTAGAGATTAAATAAGCTTGATTTTTCTAATTTTTCGGATAATCCCCAAAAATCCAAAAAAATCAATCCCATTTAATCCAAAAAAAATCCTATTTAATCCTAATTCCAACGTACCACAATTGATTACCAAAGCATAAAATGAAACTAAAATATCTAATTTATTTCTGGATAGGCATCCCATTTATAGGTTGTAAAAAAACGAACCGCATCCCCTATCCCTCGTTTTACTATTGGAAAAGCACGCTCAAAAACACCGATTTAGACACCATTAAAACAGCCCAATTTGGATTAAAACGATTGTATATCAAATACTTAGACATAGATTGGAATGCCATACAAGGCGCGCAACCGCGTTCCATTACACAAGTACAAACCGCCGCATTGCCACAAAATGTTGAAATTGTGCCCGTCGTTTTTATAACCAATCGTGTTTTTTTAAATTTGAAATCAGAAGATTTGCCCATTTTAGCAGACCGCTTGTTGACACAACTCAAAGTTGTTCCCGCACCCTGTCCCGAATTACAAATAGATTGTGATTGGTCAGAATCAAGTCGTTCGCGCTATTTTGAGTTTTTAAAAATTTTAAAACAAAAAAAATCAAATATTCCAATTTTAAGCGCGACGATTCGATTACATCAAATTCGCTATCGGCAAAAAACAGGTATTCCGCCCGTAGATAGAGGAATGTTAATGATGTATAATCTATTGAAAGTCAGTGACTTTAACGATAGAAATTCCATTTACGAAACCGCAGAAGCCCGTAAATATTTACAAAATATTAAACCATATCCTTTACCATTAGATGTCGTATTACCGATTTGGTCATGGGCAGTGGCGTATCGGGAAGGGAAATTTTTACATTTGTTCAATCATTTAAACACAAAATGTGGGGATACATTAACTTTTTTAGCCCGTGAAAAAACACCTTTTTTCCGCGTCAAGCAAGATACCGTTTTTCAAAACGAATATTTGCGCGTTGGCGACAGGCTCAAAATAGAGGAAATTACGCCCGATGCGTTGATGGAATCCGCAGATTTGGCACGTAAATTTATTCAAAATGATAGTGTTCATGTATCCTTTTTTTACTGGGATGAACCTATTTTGCAAAATATTTCTATTGAAAAAGTACAAAAAGCAATAGATTATTTTAAATAAGTAATTTTAAACTTGACGCAAGTTTTAAACTTGACGCAAGTTTGAAACTTGCGTCAAGTTATAACTAAAAAAAAGCCTCCTACCCGTAAACGGACAAAAGGCTTCATTAAAAAAACCGATCTAAAACTCAAAACGATATTTTCAACACCTGAACCAAATATTATTTTTTTCAGCAATCAGATGTTATTTTTTTTATTGTGAATCGCTTGTTGCGACGAATATAATTTTGTTAAAAATCCCTTTCGTAATGAGAGGCAATTTTTATAAAAAACCTTGCCCCTCAATACATAAAGGTTTATGAGTATAAGTAAATACTTAGGTTTAAAGCGTTTGCCTTATTTTCGGGCAAACCAATCGACACCTCATGCGAATACACACAAGCGCGTCCTTTATATTATGGACGATTAGGGGGAAATCTTGCTCAATGAAATCGAAGCTTTTTGAATGATTGTTTCAAGTTCGGTTAAAACTTATAGGACTCATTCTTGTCGGCGGCTGCTTCTCGCCCCGTGTTCGCAAGTTCAGACGATGTATGTGGTTAACTGATTAAAAATTTAGGGTTCGCTCATTTCGTTTGCTTATCAACCTCGATTTTTTAGACCTGCTTTTTGCATTTTCCAATGGATTTATTTTACCTTTACGAATCCATTTTCAAAATCAACAAGAGCGTGTTGCCGTATATCGCTTTTGATGTCACAAAGGTATAACAAAACTTTGAGTTTGTCAAAGACTGTTATTAATTTATATATACAACTTTTTAGGTATATTTTTACAGATATTAAAAAATATCATAAAACACGATTTTATCGTCAACTTTAAAACCAAGTAATTCAATTACTTAAACTTATATAAAAAATACAATATAATTTAATATTATCAAAAAAAATATTTATGGAAAAATCATTTTCGCGCATAATTACCATTTTAAAGGTAGGTATTTGCCTATTTTTAGTGGGCGGTTGCAACGTACCGAGTAGTAAAAATGGGATATTGCCTGCACAATACAAGGCGGGGTTGACGGATGCGTTTCGAGCATATTGGCTTGGCGGGAAAGGCGAAGTGAATGTCTATGATTTGCATCAAGAGCGTTATGGGGAAGACCGCAAAGGGTCGGCGGTCATCGTGTTTGTGACGGAGGAGTTTTCTAAATCGAAGCAGGTGAAATTGGATGATGTGACGGGTTCGGATAAACTTAATGTGTTGAAAATGAATAAGATATATCATTTTAATACAGGGATTTATGATTATTCGATGATGGAATCGGTGTTTACGCCGACGGATTTGGGGCAGGAAGCGCATTCGGTGAAAGCGACGGTTTCGGTACAAGATTGGTGTGGGCAGGTTTTTATGCAAATGAATTATAAAAATAATAAATATAAATTGCAAGAATTGTCTTATTTTGAGAAGCCGAGCGATAAATTGAGTTCGTTGGACGGTGTTATATTAGAAGATGATATAATGAATCGGTTGCGGATTAGTCCTGAAAGTGTGCCGACGGGGGAAGTTCGGATGATTCCGTCGTTATTTTTTGCGCGGTTGCGGCATCAATCGGTGTTGCCTGCGCGAGCTTCTATCCGTTTTTCGGACGATAAAAAAAAGCAGCGGATTTGTAAAATTGCGTATCCAGAGTTAAAAAGAACAATGGAAATTTGGTTTGACCAAGATTTTCCACATAAAATTCAAGGTTGGCAAGAGAAATCAGAAGATAAATTGGTCAGCGCGGGTACATTGAAAAAAACGCTTCAAACGGAATATTGGCAAAAAAATGCAGAAAAGTTTCGATATTTAAGAGATTCATTGGGTTTAAAATAAAAAACTTTACTTTTGCATCGTGTTATTAAATGATGAATGATAAATGATGAATGATGAATGACGAATAATGTAA
>JBDKKX010000165.1:0-10145 GCA_039795795.1 Bacteroidota bacterium
TTGAAATCAAAAAAAATCTGTGAAAATCTCGTGGAATCTGTTCAATCTGTGCCGAAAAATATTTTTGTCACGTACTGAGAAAAAATCCCATTTAATCCTAATTCCAAAATTTCTAACAACAAACTTCTACCAAATATTGTACGGTACATTGCGCTTCATTATAAACAATATACTCATTATTAATTAAATCCGCGCCGCCTTTTGCAAAAACGGAATCATAATCAGGATTTTTATCCTTCAAAGTCGTCTGATTCAACTCATAACACCATGCCCCATGATTTAAAATCTCTAATGGATTGCCCGTATGCACGGAAAACAACGCTAAAAATGCTTTATTTTCGTTTCCATGCGCCCAATACGACCCACGTAAAGACGTGTAATTCAATGATTTACGAAATTTATCCGCGAAATACAAGCCATAACCAAACATTTTACCAGAAATCACTGCATTGGCAGGGCGCAACACTAAACCTGTTTTCAAAATAGACATCCAATTTTCATTTCGGCTCCCATGCCAGAACAAAGTTTGGTTTTTGTGCTTCGCTTCTTGGATAAAATTTTGATATTTATCGTGCGTACCCAAATTTTTAATGGCAAACGCTCTATAAAATTTACCACTTTCATTATCCATTTTCGTTTTAATCATTTCAATCACTGCATCATCCGTTACCAATTCAGCAGTCAAGCCCATCGTATCTAATAAATTCACAACTGGTTCATCCTCAATGACTTCTGTTTGAATCGGTTTTGCGACTGCTTTATTTTTCTCATTCATCTCCACTTGTCCGCGCATAACGTCCATGGTTGCTTGTTCTTCCGCCAACTTTTCCTCGACTTTATTCAATTCAAAATCATCCTTCAACAAATGCGTTCTAACATCACTCATTCGACGCGGAATGACTTGAAATAAATCGATTAACATTTTATTAAAAATATTAATATCAATAGTCGATTTCGTTAAAGTTACCAATTTGTCCAATAACGTTTGCGCTTCTTCCACCTGTTGTCTTGTCACTTTATCCGCAGAAATCGTGTAATTCTTTTGAATACTTTTATTGGAATAGCCCATTAACATTTTCATCAAATCGCGCACATGCGTACACGGAATCCCTTCAAAAGTCCTATCTTTTTTGATAGCATTCGCCGTTTCCTCCGATGCCGCAAACAAATGCGTTTGGTCTTTGTAACCCTTATTGACTTTTTCGCGGTATTTGCTGTCCCACTGATGTATATTATAGGTAGCCACCGATGCGCGGCTGCCCACACGACCATAATTCACAGTAAAAGTACCGTTTTCATTTTCGTGCATTTCATAAAATTTGTTGTTATTATTCGGCGAAACCATAATTAATTTGGCGACGCGCCGAGTAGGTGTTGCGATAGAAGTTGTTGCCATAACGAAATAAACGGTTGATTTTGGTGTGAAATAAATATAACTATTTTGATGATAAAAATCGATTGAATACAGCAAAGATAAGGCAAAATAAGTTATTGTGCAAATTTTTTGAATCATTTTTATCCTTTTTTTTTAAATAGTATAACTATTTTGCAAATACATTTGGATATGGCTATTTTAACAATTCATATCTTTTTGAAACACAAAAGTCCACAAAAAGGGCTTTCCTTTTGTGGACTTTTACAAACAAAAAACAATTTATTTTATTTAGGAAAGGACAACACTTTTAACGTTTCATACGGTTCTTTGCCATCGCCCTCTTCATCTTCATATTTTCGCTGCACGACCCAAGCCGTTGCCGTCGAATCAATAATAAACGTGGTTTCTAAACCCGCCCAAAAACCCGTTCCAGTAGCAATCGCCGTTTTAGGAATCCGATGCCGCACATATTGACTCGAATCGACAGGCTTAAACGTGCCTATCATCGTCGTATCAATCACCATCGTTTGATTGTTCCAAACAATACTGACAACGGTTCTGGGCGTATCATCATCGAATTGCCCGACGGTTGTTTTGGCAACGAAAACAGGACGCGCCCGCACAGGTGAAGCAGCAATTACAGATTTTTTAGCGGATTTTTCGCCACAAGCGGATAGATTCACAAGACAGAAAAAGCAAAATACCATTTTTTTTACCATAATTAATGTCTTTTTTTAAGGATTAAACTATCAGGATGATTATGTGCTTTTAAAGAATCCATGACTCCTTTTGCCCAATGAATGAGCAACGTTTTTTGTTTTTCACTCAAATTCGCTTCTTTATGCATCAAAGTGTAAGAAGACATTGGCATTTCATTATGCTCAATTTGTTCAATGACTTCTTCCATTTTGTGATTTTGAAAACGCGGCGGCATTTTTGCAAAATTGTCAAAATTAAGATGATGTTTCGCTTCGTCAATATGGTGTGCCAACCAAGAAGCGACAGGCTGCACATTATTGTACCAAGGATACACCGTTTTGTTACTATGACAATCATTGCAAGCCACTTTTAAAATATTTTGTACCGAATCTGGCACAGGAAATACTTTGGCAATCGACTGCGAAGTATCCCCAGAAAGATTCCGCGTAGGGCGGTAAAATTGAGATAAAACGAGTAATCCAATTAATATATACAAACCAGGGCGTATATATTGTTTCATAAAGGCGTTGATTTAAGAGTTAGAAAATAGATTTCGCCCTCAATATACAAATATTACAACACATAGGTAATATAGGGTAGATAGACTACATAGAAAAAACGATATAATGTATCTACCTTATCTTACCTATATGCTTCTATTTCAATAACTTACGCACTTTCTCAATATTTTCATTCGGCATCGCAAACACACCATCTTGTTCTAAATCTTTCAAATTTTCAAGAAAAACTTCTTTATACAATTTCCCTTTCTCATCTTTTTTATGCCGAAGCGACTTATAAATCTTCTCCGCTTCGTCATAATTGCCCTGCAAAAGGAGCGCGTGTGCTAAATTGGACGTGACCCATCGCTGTTTTTCATCCAATTGCAACGCTTTTCGAGTCGCCGATTCCGCCGCAGGGAAATTTTTTGCAAAAAGTTGGCATACTCCCAATAATCCATAAATTTGAGCATACTGTTGTACATAAGATGCGCTTTGATTTTTCGCTTCTTTTTGATACAATTTGTCGCAAAACCCAATTGCTTTTTGTAATGGCATGACTTTATCCGCATTTTTAACTTCCGAATCCGCCATTTCCAAATAAAGATTTGCCATATCTTTCCAAGTTTCGTGCAAATGTTCTTGACCGACGCTGGAAGTATCTTTTTCGCGCAAAGCCAATACCAATCCATACAAAGAATCTGCTTGCTCAAAATTGCGCTGTGTTTTATAAAGTCTTGCCAAATCATTCTGCACGCTGCCAACGCTCGCTGTATAAGCACGCGGCGTAATTTTTGCGGCGCGCTGAAACAAGGTCAACGCTATATTGAACGCAGTATCTGATTTTGCATACTTTTTATTATTAAAGTGTAATAAACCAATATGATATTGAATATCCGCTATTTTAGGCTCTAATATAGTATCTTTTAAATTTTTATATGTATTTAATGCGATTTGATAAAAAGAATCTGCTTTCACAAATGATTTTTGGTGCGCGTAAAAAGCCCCTATTTGGGTATGAGCATCTGCCAAAGCCGTGATTTGAGTTGGATTGCCCGCCGCCATTTTTTTGCGCAAATCCAAAGTTTGTACATATAATGTTTCAGATTTTTCAAAATCTTGTTTAAAATAGTAAAAACCAGCTGCTTGCCCGAGCGAAGTTGCATAAACGGATTTATACGCATAAGGGTTGGAATCATCCAATTTTTTGCGCAATTCGAGGGATTCAAGGATGGCTTTTTCCGCTTTTGCAGTATCTTTTTTGACTATATAAATCGTCCCTAATTTGGACAACAAACTTGCAATATCAGAGGGATAAGTATGTGGATTCGTCTCCGATAATTTGCGATACGCCGCCAAAACCGTTTCGTAAAAGGGTTGCGCTTTTGTATAATCTTTTTTATCAAAGTATAAGTCGGATAAAAGATACTGAGTACGTATTAATTCTGTATAATATGTGGTTGAATTGGCTTCATGTAACCTTTTATAAATGCCTAAGGCTTTGAGGTAAGCGGCTTCTGCTTGTTCATACTCATATTTTGATTTATACAAAAAAGCTAAATTGGCTTGTGTAGATGCAATGTTAGGGTCAAATTCGGCAGGCGTACCTGTACCATTATAAGGGGTGCTACGCAATTGCAAAGATTCCGTAAAAGCAACTTCCGCTTTCAAAAAATCATTTTTTGCCTTGTAAAATTCCCCTAATTGCCCTTGCGTCACCGCTAAAGCATTGTTATATTGAGGGTCTGCTGCTGCCAACATTTTGGTTATCGCCAAAGCCTCCATATAAACCACTTCCGCTTGCGGATATTGACTTTGCTCCGCATAAATAGTTCCTAAACTTGCTTTTGTTTTTGCAATTTCGGGTTGAAAAAGGAGTTTACTTTTAATATCTAATTCTGATAATTTTTGATATAATTTCAATGCTTCGGTGAAAGTTGCTTCCGATTTAGCGTACTCCGCAGTGCTTGCATATAAATTTCCTAATTTGTTCAAAGTGGTTGCAGCCTGTGGCAAATACGTTTTGGGTTGCGTTTCCGCAAGGCGTTTTTGCATGGTTAAGGCTGCTTGAAATGTTTTTTCCGCGCTTTGAACGTCATTTTGCTCTGCATTCAAAATCCCTAAGGATTGATAAAGATTTGCTACAATGCCTTCATATTCATTGGGATTTGTATTTGCTAAATCTTTATATAATTCTAATGCTTGCTCATAATGAGTGGCTGCTTGTCCAGAATTATTTTTGCCTTGAAATGCTTTTGCCCAATCCGTCAGTAACATCGCCCAATCTGCTTTGTAATGAATGGAATCGGTTTCTAACAATCGTTTTAAAACATCTGAGGCATCGCTGCAAAGAGAATCCGCTTTTCTAAATTGGGTTTTTGCAAGGGCAATTTGAGCCAATTTATGTTGTATTTTATAGACTTGGGGTTCGTATTGTTGCGGATATTTTTTAACTAATTGTTTGTAATTTTTTAAAGATGCGATATAAATTGAATCTGCTGCTGCAAATTGTCCTCTTTTTTTGTAAAAATCACCATATTTTTGTTGGAAATCTGCCAAAATAGGCAAATATTGTCCATTTTTCGCGCTGGTGCTATCTAATTCAATAGTTGCAATGTGGTATAATGAATCTGCTTTTTCAAACATTTTTTGGTTTTCAAAGTACGAACCTTGCCCGACCGTCTGAAGCGTCATCCAGGGTTGAAAACCGCTTGAATCTATTTTTAACAAAGCTGCATATAAATGGGTTGATATTTTTAAAGCCGCTTCCGCTTTGGGTGTATCGGGTTTGGGCAACCAAACTTCATATAATTTATTTTGATAAAACGCTTTATAAGCATTGGCTTTAGATAATTGTTCCGCGTGTTTATAAAAAACAGCCGACTTTTCCCAACGTTGTTGATACTCTAAAAACGTTGCCCATTCTGCCATCGTTTCGCACTCAAAACCGTCAATTTGTGACAATCGCTCATATATGGTTTCAGCAGCTGCAAATGCTTGTTTTAAGCTCAATGCACGCGCTAAAAACAACATTTGTGTTATTTTTTCTTGTTTAAAAAGGAGTAAGGAATCGGGTTTGCTGTAAAGATTGGATGGAGTCGATTGCCATTGACGATACAAATCTTCATACTTCCAAATGGAGCAGACCGAATCAATCGCTCCTGTGCCTAATAATTTTAACACGGCTTGGGTTTCAAGCGTAACCATATCTGGATTAAAACGCGCCAATTTTTCGGCAATAACCCGCGCTTGTTGCATTGCGGCGGCGTAATCGCTCATGGCAAGGGAGTGTACACGCCGATATTCGAGGTGCGCCGTTCCTAAACTGGCATATTTTCGCTGTAATTCCGCTAATTGTCGTTTATAATTTTCACCCACTTGGCGTTTAAAAACGCCATAATATTGGTCTATTTCCTTTAAAATCGTTCCTTCGGGGCGAAAAGCGAACGGTTTATACAAAACAACGTGTGGAATTTCAGGTAAGCGAAGACTCAAAGGATGGTCAGCAGTGGTTTCAAAACCTGCTTTTGAAAAGGTTAATCGAACCTCACTACCGACTTTTAGGGTATCAAATTTTAAAACAAAATTGCCTTCTGTGTCGGATACTGTGTCGGTCGCGCCTGCTGCCGATATTTTTACACCCGACAATGGTTGTTTGTTCGATTGGAATAATAAAGTTGTCCCTCGTAAGGTGACTTGTGCAGTGATGGATTGAATTGCAATCCAGAAGCAAAGGCAACTGCATAAATTCTTTTTTAAAATCATTTGTTCCGTGCTGTTTAATACACCTCGTTAAACTAAGTAATTGAATATAAATATTTTATAAAATGCTATAAAATATCATTACGCCTATTGTAACCAAAACAATGGGGTAACTACAACTTTTAAAGCAAAAAATTTGTACGATTTTTTTGTGCGTTTTCTAAATTAAGCTACGTTGTTCATAATAGACGGTTTGTAGTTTGTTTAAAACAATATAATTATAAACTGTAATAGCAAATACATTGAATAACAGGCGCAAATCTACGCTTTTTTAAATTAAAAATATATGTTTTTAACACATTTTAATTTAATATATTTGTTTTATATTTATAAAATGTTTTTATAATTTGCAAAAACAATGCCGCCTTTTTGATGAAAACGCCGTTTGTAAATTTGTGACATATAAAAAAGGTGCATGATTGTGGTATCATGCACCTTTTTTATATGCGATATTACAAAAATTATGGTTTTGTAATCAGCCCTGCCAATTCTTTGGGTTTAGCAATATTTTCTTCATGTGTTGTAGCCGTTATTTGTTCTAACCGCGCCATGAGCTGATCTGCTAAATTTTTAAATTTGATGACATCTTCAGGGGAAAAAGTGGAACTTTTAGGCAATTTTTCGCGCAAATGATCCACTTGTTGTCCATTTTTCCAAAATCGGAAACAAACATGCGGACCCGTTGATAATCCCGTTGAACCCACATAACCGATTACTTGTCCTTGATTCACTTTTGCACCCGGTTTAATCCCATGCGCAAAACGACTCATGTGTAAATATTGCGTTTCATACGGTTTTTGATGTTTCAACTTAACGTAATTGCCATTGCCGCTTTTGTAACGCGCTTCTTCCACAACGCCGTCCGCAACCGACAAAATCGGTGTTCCATAAGAGGCAGCATAATCCGTCCCAAAATGTGGGCGGCGATAGTGCAAAACGGGGTGAAAACGATGCAAATTATAGCGCGACGTGATGCGCGTATATTTCAAAGGCGATTTTAAAAACCCTTCTTTCATCGGCAAACCTTCCTTAGAAAAATAGCCTTTTTCGCCCGCACCTTCGTAATAAAACGCAAAAACAGGTTTATTTTCGCTTTTTTCTTGGATACAAACGGCTTTCAACGTTTTTATGCCGACAGAACGACCTTCACAAACCTCGTCCTCATATATCAATTTATAAGTATCTCCATCTTCAAATTTGCGCAAATCAAACTTATATTTGAGGGCATCTTCCACCTTGTCCGCTAATTGATACGTCATGCCATTTTTAACCATCGTCTCCCAAAGAGAATTTTTGACGGTTCCAAAAACTTCTTTTTCCACGACTTCGACCGTTCGTTTGACTTCCTTAATCGTTTGTTGTTTTAAATCAAACAAAATATATCGTTTTGGGTCGGGTTCAAACACAAAATAATCCGCGCTTTCCTGCCGACTTAAAACGGTGTAAAGGCAATTATTTTGCATTTTGTCAAAATCGTAATAAGATTTAGCGTTTTTGGTTAAATCATCGGCTATTTTGGGCGAAACCTGTCCTTTTTCGCTCAAAAGCCGTTGAAAAACATCGGTTGTTACCACTTTTGCCTCCGCAACAGTGAACGTATCGAATGCAAAACCATACTTAATCGTCGGATTAACCACCGAAAAAGTACCCAAAATAGGGTTTTCTTCCTTAAAACCACCCCTTAAATACTGAGTATAACGCGGCAGATTGTCGCAGCCGAATAAGACAACGCTTGAAATAATGGCACTTCCCCCTGCTGTTTTGATAAGCCCGCGCTTGTGATTTTTTAAGAAATGTAAGATTTTGCTTTCATAGCGTCCTGCGCCTCGATTTAAAAGATTTGCATCTTTCATGAGTGAATCGCTTTTTTTTGATTAAAAAAAATGTTGTGTCCTTCGATTTCTTTCGAAATCCCATGTGTCTATCCTGATGCGCTTGGAACAAACGGGGGCTTTTTTCCAAAACGCTTGGAATAGAAGATTGCAATAATCGGTCAATTCGGCGCAAAAATAACGACTTCATATAGAAGGTTTGCTTTATTGCCTGTTTAAAATATGTTAATTTTTGTTAAACATTATTAAATGCCATAGATTGGGCTTGTAAAACCAGTAGATTTCACAAAACGGACATCCAGCATTGGAAGATTCGGTTGGATTTGGACACAACTGACACGAATCAATTCATGCCATTTGTGATAATGGATGCAATTTGCGTCAAACCAAAGTTTGAAAATGGGGTCAGTTTTGACACTGACCCTTATTTCGGTTTTTCGACTTGCTGTTTATAAAAAACGGTGTGTAAAAAAGAAATGTTGAGTTTTTTTTCTCGTTTTGTTGCTACGGAAATTTTGCTTCGTCTAATATAACTGGGCTATTTATCAACGGCGCAATTTACTGCGCACTTTTGTAAATTTAATTTGTTGTTCGGGCGTTAACACCTCTTTTAATGCCATATCTTCTGCCATCTGAATGCCTTGCATTTTCGTCTCCGCAGAAGTAGCATCTTTTAATTTCTGATATTCTGCGACCAATTCTGTCCGTTCCTGATTGAATTTAACGTGAATCGCCTTTGCTTTTTCCGCTTGTTCGGGCGTAAGGTTCAACAATTTGATTTCTTTTTGAACCAATTTTTCCACCATTTCTTGTGGAGTCATCACGGTTTGTTCTCTTCTTACCTGACCATCATTGCCGCCGTATCCGCGCCGCCCGCCCATCAAAGATTGCGCAGGAAGCGATAAAAATGCAGTCACGGAAAAGCTTGCTATAAGACAAATTTTTTTCATTTTGAGAAAATTTAAAAAAATATATGTTTTTGGCTGAAGTATAAGGTGGCGTAATATCCGACTTATGAATTACAAAAAAGCAATAGGGCGGCATATTGGCAAAATTTCTTTAATTACAATGCTACACGATATCTTTGTTTGTTACCGCTATGCCGCCCAATCGCAAACCAAAACCTTATTAAACCCCATCCTATGTAAATAGGCTCTTTTATAGTAGCAGGAAATCCATTTCCCAACTCTTATGATATTTTACTGTGAATCCATTCGTTGTTCCTAATATTTTGTTCTTTCATGGGTGGCGTATAAAAAGAATCCTTCTATATTTGAATAAAAATGTGCCTGTCTAATATTTTACGGATTTAAACCGATTCATCAAGCATGAATTTCTTAATGAATTGTTAATGATTGTTAATAAAAATTAAATTCTGATTTCGTTATTGTCATCCATATTTTTGATTAGCAATCCTATCACAAAAGTAATTTAATTTTTCAAAACCTGTATATATCAACATATCTATTTTTATCTATTTGACATATCATTAACAAAAAAGTCACGAAGTTTTAAAATCACGCTTGCACATTTTTTTAAACGCTATGCGTATTATTGCAATAATGAAAGAGTTATTAAAAACAATCGTTTAAACAATTTTTGAAGGAATCCTTCTATTTTTTCAAAAAATAGCGGTGCATTTATGGAAAAAGGAAGGTGAATTGTCAAAATTGTGTCAAATTTTATACGGAACACAATTTTTTACCTAAATAATGAGTCAATAACGCCGAACGCAACAGGACTCCTTTTGACAATAGTTAAATATTTCATAAAATCCTTTGAGATTAAAGACTATCTGTTACTTTTGCCGTCCAAATGTTGCTCTGATGAAAAGCAATTAATTTTTTTTATTTTTAAAATAACAAAATTCGACTTTATGAAAAATGTAATTTTAGCGTTTTCAGCGATGTTTGCAATGGCAACCGCTTCATTTGCTCAAAACGCTGCGCCTGCACCTGCTCAAGCTCCTGTAAAAGA
>JBDKKX010000166.1:0-10086 GCA_039795795.1 Bacteroidota bacterium
TTTATTAAAATATTGATTATCAATATTTTAATAAAAATTAGTGCAACTTGACGCAAGTTGCAAACTTGCGTCAAGTTATAACTATTTGATAATCCATATTTTAAATCCTTTTAGTTCGTATCATTTTAATTTGTCCAAGCACTTACTTATCTATTATCATTTAAAAAATTATTTTAATGATGAATGATAAATACAAAGATTCATCATTCATCATTCATCATTCCTATCGAAACATTTTAAAACAATCGTTATAATCCCATTTTTTATTAGAATAGGGGTCAAGATTAAAACTGAGGCTAATTTCATGCGTACCGCCCGTACGCCCCGCCAAGCCAGAAAGCGTCAAATCATAACTATATCCAACTTTAAAATAATCTTGCTGAAATCCCAACAATAAAATGGCTGCATCGGCATTGGTATAAGCCTGTCGATACCATAAACCGCCAAAAATGGGTCCAAAACCCGCATAAACCCCCGCATTCAACTGCATAAAATCGCCTTGTTTTGCGACCAAGACCGTCGGCGATGCAAAAATCGTCGGTCTAAACCGATTGCCTTTTTGAATCACCCACTCGTAACCGCCATGAAGCGTCCATAAAATGGGCAAACCAATTCGCAAATTTTGCTGTGTTTTTAGAAAACTTTCATCGGGTGTATTCAAATGTTTTGCAGAAAAACCGACGTGATAGCCCGACGTATAAACTAAAAAACCCGTAGAAATGTCTAATAAAGTGCGATTTTGTTCTATCGGACGGGTTTCTTGCGTCGGATTTTTCGTCCCATTCGGCAAAACCGCCCCATAAATCGGGTCTAATTGGTCATAAAAAATCAATTTATCCCAATCCAAACGCGTTTGCATCGCGCCTCCGCTAACCCCAATTTTCGCAATAATATCTTGCGTCAAATTGACTTTGTACGAATAATGTATTGCTGCTGTACTCTTTTTATAGATGCCATTGCCCGCCTCGTCCGACAAAATACTGATCCCCAAAGCACTTTTTTGTCCGCGCACCGCTTGGTCGTAAGAAGCTGAGTAGGTCGTGAACGCATTATTAAAAGCTGCCCATTGAGAACGGTAGTTAAGGGCGATAAAGGGCGTACCCGCATTGCCCGCAAAAGCGGAATTCAACTGCAAAGGCGCGGCATAAAATTGAGTAAAAACAGGGTCTTGCGCGTACAACCGACTCGCGGTCAACAGCGCGATGATGGATAAAAGGCGTATTTTCTGCATGAAAAATGAATGTTCATTTTTGATAATGTAACGATTTTTTATTTTTGTAAAGGCTTATAAATCAATAAAAATTGAAATTTAGGTTAAAAAAACAACGAATTTCAAATAAATCAAATTTTACATCTTAAAATATGTTAATTTTTAAAAAACGCTGCAATAAAATTGCGACAATGTAGTTATTTTAACGTTTTCGTAACAATTATTATTACGGTTTCATAAATTTTGAAGTTCAAGTTGTAAAGATAGATGAGTTTCGCACAATTTTTCATAACCAAAGTGAAAATTCGTGTAAGGCTTCGTAAATAAGGACACGCCATCATGAAAAAAAGCCTCTGTATCGCTGTTTTAGCCGTTTTAACGACCCTATCAACTGCGCAAAATATTGGAAATGAACGACTTGTACAAAATGTACAAGCGCGTTTGCTTTGGTCTGCGCAACCGATTCCGCACACCGTAGCGGAACAAGTTGCGAAAGAGATTTATAGTTTTAAAGGTGCCGTTTATCAAAATACAGTACCGACTTTGCCGCAATACCACACGCGTTTCCCCGTTCCTGCGACGGGGCATAATGGTCGTGTAACGGTGGAATTAACGCACGAAGTATATGAACCCATTCAAATTGCGCATAATTCGGATGTATCTATTATTGATAACGCATTAAAAATCAATACTTTCTACACCGTTGAGCGAAAACAATCTTTTGCAAATTTGCAATTTATTCCCATTCGGCGCAAGGGCGGTGGTTTTGAAAAATTGGTTTCTTTTGACGTGAAAATCACGGTTACGCCCACAAATAGTCCTTTGGAATCGCGGGGACGCAATTATACTTATAATTCCGTGCTGAAAACAGGGGAAATTTATAAAATCGCCATCAAAGAAACGGGGATTCATAAATTGGATTATAATTTTTTGAAAAATGATTTAAAAATCAGCAATTTAGATAATATCAATCCCAAAACGATTAAATTGTATGGGAATGGCGGCGGTATGGTGATTGAAAGTAATGCGATAAACCGACCTGATGATTTGACGGAGAATAATATTGAAATTGTCGGCGGTGACGATGGCAAATTTGACCCAACAGATTATATTTTATTTTATGCGATTGGGGTGGACAAAGTGCTTTTGGGGACGGATAATTTGTTTCATAAACCGAAACATTTGTATGAGGATAAATGCTATTACTTTTTGAAAGTGAACGCAGAGGCAAATGGTTTGCGGGTAACGCCTCAAAATAGTATTTCAAATCCTGCTTTTACTACCACGACTTTTAATGCGATGGCGCGTTATGAGGATGATAAATACAACATATTGTATGAAAATAAATATCGTTGGTCGCAAGGTTCGGGCAAAGGATGGTATGGCGATTATTTCGGAGAAACGACGCGGGAAAAAACGTTTACGGATAAATTTTCTTTTCCAAATGTTGTCACAAATGAACCAGCAACTGTGCAGGTTCGGTTTGCAGGTTCTGGGCAAACTTCGGATGTAATGGCAACTGTTGCAGGACAAACTTTTCAACAAACGGTGCCGACGACAAATCCAACAGTTGTAGAATCTATTTTTGCACAAGTAATTGATTTTCAAAAAAATGTAAATTTAGTGAATAATAATCCAGAAGTCAAAATCAATTATTCGCCTTCAAGCGGAACGGAAGGTTGGTTAGATTTTATTGAAATCAATTGTCGTCGTCAATTGCAAATGGTGGGCAGTCAAATGGGTTTTCGGGATTTAAAGACCAAAAAGTATGCGTCAAGCGGTTTTCAAATTTCGGGTGTGGATGGAAACGTAACGATTTGGGATGTCACAAATCCATTGTTGCCTTTGAAGCAAGAAGGCGTTTTAAATGGTGCCACTTTTACGTTTGGAGCAAATACAAATAATCTTTTACGCGAATATATTGCCTTCAAAAAAACAGAAATTGTTTTAAAACCAGAAGCGGTTGGAAAGGTAACAAATCAAAATTTACATGCAATCGACAATGTTGACATGTTGATTGTTTATCATAAAGATTTTGAAAATGCGACTCAATTATTAGCGCAACATCGCAAAACATTTGCTGCTTTGAATGTGGCAACCGCAGAAGTGAGTCAGATTTATAATGAATTTTCAAATGGAATGCAAGACCCTGGTGCGATTCGAGATTTTGCGAAAATGTTATATGATAGGAATCTTCGTTTTAAATATATGTTATTAATGGGCGATGGTTCTTTTGATTCACAAGGTCGAACCGTCGAGGAAAAGGCGCGCAAAACCAATTTTATTCCTGCTTATGAAACGGATGAGAGTTTTGACCCGATAGAGGCGTTTCCATCGGATGATTTTTACGCATTGTTGGACAGTACAGAAGGTGTGGATTTGACGGGCAATTTAGATATTGCGGTGGGCAGGATTCCTTGCAAAGATGCGATTGAAGCGGAAAGTGTTGTGCGTAAAATCATTAGATATGAGTCTAATCCTGAATCTTTTGGCGATTGGCGCAATCGCGCTATTTTCGCGGCGGATGATGAGGATAGTAATTATCATTTGATTGACGCGGACGATGTGGCAGACCGAGTGTATCATGAAACGCCGAACTTCAATTTGGACAAGTTATATATTGATGCGTATCGGCAAGAAATTAGTGCGGGCGGGACGCGGGTGCCGGGTTTGAACGCTGCGATTGCGGAAAATGAGTTTCGGGGTATGTTGGCTTTCACGTATTTGGGGCATGGCGGACCGAAAGGTTTGGCACAAGAACGGATTTTGATGCGCGAAGATTTGGAGGTTTGGCAGAATATCAACAAACTGCCTTTGATTATTACGGCGACTTGTTCGTTTGCGGGTTATGACACGCCCAAAGAGGTGACGGCGGGGGAAGTGGCGATTTTGAATCCGTCGGGCGGTGCGATTGGACTTTTTGCGACGGTTCGGGCGGTGTATGCTTCCACGAATGCGACTTTGGTGAATGCGGTGTATGACACGATTTTCAAAAAACGCAGTCCTGTTTTTGCGGGGGAAGTGTTGCGGATAGCGAAAAATCATGCAAACACGGGTTCAAATGGACAAAAATTCACGTTATTGGGCGACCCTGCGATGCGTTTGAGCTTGCCAAAATATGAAGTGGTGACTTCAAAAATCAATAATCGTGCAGTCAATGCTGTGATTCGAGATACGTTTAAAGCCTTGCAAAAGGTAACGATTGAAGGTTTTGTACGGGGCGATAATGGTCAGGTTTTGACCAATTTCAATGGTAAAATTTATCCAACAGTTTTTGATAAAGCATTGATTGCCAAAACATTAGGACAAGATCCAAGTAGTTATGTGCGCGATTTTCGCATTCAAAGAAATATTATTTTCAAAGGCGTTGCGACGGTTAAAAATGGAGCATGGACTTTTAGTTTCGTGGTGCCGCGGGATATTAATTACGATTTTGGAAAAGGGAAAATCAGTTATTATGCTTATGATGGGGGGGCAAATGATGCGACGGGCAATTTTAGTCAATTTATCGTTGGCGGCACCGATTTGACGGTTGCGGCAGACAATCAACCACCTGTGGTTCAAGTGTTTATGAATGATGAAAATTTTGTATCTGGTGGCAGTACGAATGCTTCGCCGACGCTTTTTGCGAAACTCAGCGATGATACGGGCATCAACGTTACGGGCATTAGCATTGGACACGATTTGACTTCGATTTTGGACGGAGGACAAACGCGGGTGTTAAATTCTTTCTATCAAGCGGCGCAAGATGACCATAAACGCGGTACTTTAAGTTATCCATTGAGCAATTTGGCGGTGGGCAAACACACGATTCGGGTAAAAGCATGGGATGTTTCCAACAATTCGGGGGAAGCTGTGACGGATTTTATTGTTACGAAGGACGCTAAAACGGGACTTTCTTACGTTCTGAATTATCCCAACCCCTTTACGACCCATACAGAATTTCGATTTGAACACGGCTTGACAGGTCAAGGGCTGCGTGTTCAAATTAATATTTTGACAATTGGTGGAAAATTAGTCAAAACGATTGACCAAACTGTTTTTTCCAATGGAAATTTGGTATCAGGGATTGCTTGGGATGGCAAGGATGAATATGGAGAAGCCTTAGCACGCGGTGTTTACATCTATCAAGTTAAATTATTCGGACAAAATAATGAAAAAGTTCAAAGCAATTTTGAAAAATTAGTCCTTTTGAAATAGCCTGCATCCAGCATTAAGATTTCGTTGGATTTTTTAATCTTAGTACGGGACAAAAAAAATTACGATACAAATGGGAACGCGGAGGACGCGGATTTTACGGATTTACACGGATTTTTTTGTATTTTAGGCTTAAAATCCAACTTAAATTCCCCAAAATCCAAATCTGCGTCCTCTGTGTTCCCATTCGCTCTACACCTTTTTGTCCCGTACTAAGATTTTTAATGGATTAAATAAGATTGATTTTAAGATAGTCCTAAAAATCAATCCGAATGTACTTTTTAAAATCATAAAAATAGTAATTCAAAAAATTATAAGAATCAATATTTTATGTATTCATAAAATACTGCAATTAAATTAAACCTTTTATTGGTTATTTTTAAATATTTAAAAAAAAAATACATTTGCGTTATGAATGTCTCCGACATACCAAACCAGTTGAATGAGTCATTCCAGATTCAAATGAATGAACGATTTCCGAATCTTATTTGAAAAACAATTACAATTAGCAACATGAAAAATTTCTTCTTTCGTTTAGTTGGTGCATCAGTGATATTGACGACCGTTTCAACGACCTTGACGGGTCAGTGCCACGATAATGTTGACGCTCTGGGCAGGTCCTGCCGTAATGTGATTCAAACTGCGGTTCCGTTTATGCGCATTGCGCCAGATGCCCGTTCGGGTGCGATGGGCGATGTAGGGATTGGCACATCGCCAGATGCCAATGCGATGCACTTTAATGCTTCCAAATTGGTTTTTGCGGAGCAAACGACGGGTGCATCCGTTACTTATACGCCTTGGTTGCGCAATTTGGGGGTGGATGACATCTATTTAGCCGATTTTGCAGGTTTTTATCAGTTCGGCGAGGGCAAGCGCAAACAAGCTGTGGGGGTCGATTTGCGGTATTTTTCGTTGGGGAAAATCGATTGGACGGATGAAAATGGAACACGTTTAAGTGAAGGAACGCCGCGTGAATTTTCAGCAGCCGTTGGTTATTCGCGTCAATTGACGGATAATTTGGCAGTGGGTTTGACAGGAAAATTCATTTATTCCAATTTGGCTGCGGGCTTATCCATTGGTTCTCAACAGATTGCGTCTGGGAAAGCAGGTGCGGCAGATGTTTCCTTGACGTACAAAACGCCTATCCAATTATCGGATAAAAAAACGCGTTTGATGGCAGGTTTGGCGATTTCTAACATTGGTAGCAAAGTGACGTATGTTAAAAATGGGGATTTCTTGCCTACGAATCTTGGATTAGGCGCGGCTTGGGAGATTCCTTTGGATCAGTATAATACGATTACGATTGCTTTGGATGTCAACAAATTGTTAGTTCCTACGCCAGATAGTACGGGCGAATGGCGTACTTTGGGTTCTGTTGCGGGCATTTTTAGGTCTTTTTCGGATAGCAAAAGCAATTTTGGTGAAAAAATGCGGGAATTGTATTGGAGTACGGGGATTGAATATTGGTATGATAGACAATTTTCAGTGCGTGCAGGCTATTTTTACGAGGACAAAACGAAAGGCGGCAGACAGTATTTTACAGCAGGTTTGGGCTTGAAGTACAATGTGTTTGGTATCAACCTTTCTTACTTGGTGCCGACCACAAGTCAAAGAAATCCATTGGATAATACATTGCGTTTTTCATTATTATTTGATTTAGGCTCGTTCAAAGGCGAGACAGTTAATGAGTAAGGATTTCATTTTTGCCACGAATTTTCACTAATCATTCGAGCAAATTCGCTTAGTACGGGACAAAAAAAATTACGATACAAATGGGAACGCGGAGGACGCGGATTTTACGGATTTACACGGATTTTTTTGTATTTTAGGCTTAAAATCCAACTGAAATTCCCCAAAAAATCCGTGTAAATCTGTAAAATCTGCGTCCTCTGTGTTCCAATTCGCTCTACACACCTTTTTTGTCCCGTACTAAGTGTAATTCGGGGCAAAATCAAAAAAACATCGGTTCACATGCGCAATGATGTGAACCGATGTGGTGTATGCAGGAAAAAAATTGATAAAAAAAACGTTCCCCGCAAGCTCGGGGGAACGCCCAAACAACAAATTATAATCCCATGAACATATTTCCGAATTTGAATGACAAGACGTATGCAATTTTCGCGCATCGCGGATAGATAAGAAAGCATTCTCTGCTCAAAACGACTTAATTCCCTCTTGGCTTCCTTACCAATACCTCATTTTCTCTTAAAATGGTTGAGCCGTTGGATTGGTTCAATCTGAATGTAACTCCCTTACGTGCCGACTGAACCAATCCAACTGTCTCAACCGATTTGCCTCATAGCGTAATTGCTTGTTTTGTCGATACAAAGATAACAGCATATCATTCAGCTATGCAACAACAGTTTTGACTGATTGTGGCA
Source organism: Bacteroidota bacterium (assembly GCA_039795795.1). Classification (GTDB taxonomy): domain Bacteria; phylum Bacteroidota; class Bacteroidia; order Chitinophagales; family Saprospiraceae; genus JAAFJT01. The sequence continues at coordinate 7,789 of JBDKKX010000166.1, forward strand.
TTTTTTATGGTTAAATTGGTTTACATTATTTTTTATAAAATATTGATAATCAATAAGATTTGATTTTTGCGAAGCTTTTTTTGTGAAAAAAACTTGTTTTTTCTTTTTTTGAAAATAAGTGTTTATGCATAATTTTTATACCATTTGTAGGGTATTTTAGCGTCTATATGATAAAAAAAATTATCTTTGACGATAAAAATGGCTTGACAATATGATTTTCTTTTCAAAATTAGCAACGAAATCTTGGTTTCGTTTTTTCAAAAAAACACTCTTTTACCTCTTTATTGGGCATTGGGTGTACCTCCTCTTGCTGCTTTTCATACCCGTTTTTACTACGCCAACCATTCTTTGGCGGCAATGGAATGGTAAAAAAATTCATAAAGAGTGGGTTTCTTATAACCATATTTCTGAATATGCGAAAGAAGCGGTGATTGCCGCCGAAGACCAATTATTTGATGAACATTTCGGTTTTGACATAAAGCAAATCGAAAAAGCGTTTAAAAATAATCAAAAAAAGAAAAAACGCATCAAAGGCGCGAGTACGATTAGTCAACAAGTGGCAAAAAATGTGTTTTTATGGCAAGGTCGGAGTTGGATTCGGAAGGCATTGGAGGCATATTTTACTTTGATGATTGAAATTTGTTGGAGCAAGGAACGGATTTTGGAAGTATATTTGAATGTTGCGGAGATGGGCGATGGTGTTTTTGGCATCGAAGCGGCGGCAAAACAGTTTTTTAATAAATCGGCTATCGGTTTAACGGAGTCGGAATCGGCATTAATTGCGGCGGTGTTGCCGAATCCGATTAAATTTAAGGTGAAAAATCCATCAGCGTATGTCGTGAAGCGCAAAACTTGGATTGTAAACCAGATGAATCAGATAGAATGGGAAGATATGGATGTGATTAAGCAAAAATAATTCCTCAAACTTTATATCTTTGCCGCAATATTTCAATTTAGTACGAATTGGAACGCAGAGGACACGGATTTGGGCGAATTTGCGCGGATTTTTTTTATTTTTTGCTTAGATTTTGAGCATATTCAAAAAAAATCCGCGTAAATCGGCTAAAATCTGTGTCATCCGCGTTCCAATTAACCTACACAATTTCTAATTTTTAATGGAAAAAATAAAAATAGGCATTACAATAGGCGATATTAATGGCATCGGATTAGAAGTTATTCTCAAAACCATTTGTGATAAAAGAATTCTAACTCGTTGTACGCCAATTATTTACGGTTCATCCAAAGTGGTATCATATCATAAAAATATTGTACAATTGGATTTTCAATTTCACCCGATTCGCTCGGCAGACCAAGCGGAAGACGATAGAATCAATGTGGTGAATTGTTGGACGGAAAATGTGAATATTACGTTGGGCAAATATTCGGAATTTAGCGGCAAATACGCGCAAATTGCGCTGGAACAAGCGGTTGCGGAATTGAAAATGGGGTATATCGACGCTTTGGTGACGGCTCCTATCAATAAAAAGGCGATGCAATTAGCGGGTTTTCAGTTTCCCGGACACACTGAATATTTGACCGAAGCGTTAGGCAGCAGCGAAAGCGTGATGATGATGATTGCGGATAGTTTGCGTATTGGCTTGGTTACCAATCATTTACCGTTGGCAAAAGTGGCTGAACAAATTACAATTGAGCGCGTTTTGACTAAAATTAAAATTATGAGTGAGACGTTGCGGATTGATTTTGGCATTGAGAAACCGACGATTGCAGTATTGGGTTTGAATCCACACGCGGGCGATGACGATGCTTTGGGCATGGAGGAATCTGAAATCATTCGTCCTGCCATCGTCGCGGCGAAGGAGGCGGGTATCTTGGCAATGGGTCCGTTTCCTGCGGATGGCTTTTTTGGGGCGAGTTCGTATCGCAAGTATGATGGGATTTTGGCGATGTATCATGACCAAGGTTTGATTCCATTTAAAACATTAAGTTTTGGAAATGGGGTAAATTACACAGCAGGTTTGGCGGCAGTGCGGACTTCGCCAGATCATGGGACGGCGTATGATATTGCTGGGAAAAATATGGCGGAACATGATTCGTTTCGTACAGCGATGTATTTGGCGGCGGATATTGCGCGAAACCGTGATGAATATACCGAAGCGCATGCAGACCCGTTGAATCGAAACCGCAAAAAAGTGTTGAAAGTCGAGGAAGGCGATTATATAGAATAATTCAGATTGTGGCGCGTTGGAATTAGGATTAAATAAGATTTTTTTGGGATTAAATAGGATTGATTTTTAGAATTTATTGGATTGAATGGTTACAAATCTTATAAATCCGAAG
>JBDKKX010000167.1:0-10084 GCA_039795795.1 Bacteroidota bacterium
GGTTGCGGGTAGCACGATTAATCGGGATGATAATACGACGACTTTGGAAACGACGGCGGTGAATATTGAGGAAAATGGAAAACGCCCTCTTTTTAATTATGTATTGCCTCCAGGAGTGGTTCGACAAGAGGCGATTGGGGCTTACACGCAAAATGCACGTCAAAATGAGCAGGCTTTGTCTGTCCGAATTTGCAATTTGCAGGCGAATAAAGCAAAATCGATTTACAAATTAGTGCAAATGGATATGCGTATGTACGAACGATTGAGGATGTTTGTGCACGCAGAGGATAGAAAAACGACGGGTCGTCCACCGCAAAGAAAAGCCAGTGTCTTTATGCGGGTGGGGAGCGATTTTGTGAACAATTATTATGAATACGAGATTCCGTTAACGATGTCGGACCCGACTGCGATTGCAGGTTTGGCGAATACGACGGCTCAATATGCGAATGAAGTTTGGAAAGCGGATAATGCTTTTGATTTTCCATTGGCGTTATTGGCTTCTGTGAAAGAGCGTCGAAATGTGGCGCGGTCGCCTTTGGATTCGATTTTTGAAATCGTTGACCCGCAAAAAGTACGCAATAAAGTGAAAGTGAAGGGAAATCCGAATATCGGTTTGGTGAAAGGTTTTATGGTTGGAGTGTATAATTATGACGATGTGGATTTGTGTACTGAATTGTGGATCAATGAGTTACGTGTGAGTGGTTTGAATGAACAAGGTGCAGGGGCTGCTTTGGCGCGGATGGATGTGAAATTGGCAGATTTTGGAAATGTAACTGTTTCGGGTACATACACGGGTGTTGGCTACGGTGGTTTGGAACAAAAAGTGCAACAACGGAGTCGAGAACAAATTTTGGGTTATGACGTGTCGGGTACGTTTGAATTGTCGAAAATGTTGCCGCATAAGTGGGGCGTTCATTTGCCGTTTTATGTGCAACGGTCGCATCAAGTGCGTACGCCGCAATTTGACCCCTATGATTTGGATTTGAGTTTGAAATCGAAGTTGGATAAGGAAACGGATGCGACAAAACGGGATTCGATTCGCAGCAATGCCATTACGCAAACGAAAATTACCAGTTTCAGTTTGACGAACGTGCGCAAAGACCGAACGGATAATACCAAAAAACCGAAACCTTGGGATATTGAAAATTTCAGTGCTTCGTATGCTTACACGCGCACTGAGAAATCGGATCCATTGGTTGCGTCGGACGCAAAAGATGCGTATCGGGGCGGTTTGGATTACAATTATTCACGGGAAGCGTTTTATATTGAACCGTTTAAAAAGTTGATTAAGAACGACAAATACTTGAAACTTTTTAGTCAATTCAATTTCAATCCGTTTCCGAATACGATTGGTGTCAATACGTTGTTAGATAGGCAATTGGCTCAAACGACCTTTCGTTTTGCGGGCGAAGACCCACAATATAATACGTATTTCAATCGCCGATTTACTTGGGATAGGAATTACAATGTGCAGTGGGATTTGACACGTTCTTTGAAATTCACGTTGGATGCGAAAAATATGTCGGTGATAGATGAGATTCCTGATTTTAACGAAATCGGTCAACCTGCTTCAGACAAGGCTAAACAAGATAAGATTTATCAAGGTTTGCAGGAGTTGGGGCGGACAAAACGGTATGACCAAACCATGAATTTGAGTTATACGTTGCCGTTCAAGCATTTGCCGTTTATGGATTGGATTACGATTCGGGCGACGTATGCCGCGACGTATGGTTGGGAAGCGATGGCACAAGTGCGTCAGGGGAACAATTTTATTAATAATCCTGTCGGCAATAATATCAAAAATACGCAAAATCGGCAAATTAACGCCGATTTTAATTTTGATAATTTGTACAATTATGTGCCGTATTTGAAGCGAATTAATACGCCTGCAATCAGCGCGCCTTCCGACGGCAAAACGAAGGCTAAAAAACGCGCTCGAGGTCGTGGAAAAGCAGGTGAACCGACGCTTGACCCGCCTACCGAACTCAATGAGGCAGACATGGCGGCAGAAAAAGCCAAAACGGAAAAGCCGAAAAAAGGCAAAAAAGACCCGAATCAACCGTATGAACCCAGTCTTGCAGAGCGCATTGTACTGCGTCCGTTGATGAGTTTGCGCAAAGCGAGGATTAATTATAGTGAACAATTTAATTCATTTGTTCCTGGTTTTACGCCGCAAGCGGGGCTATTTGGGCAACAAAATTTGACTACGCCCGGTTGGGGCTACGTGACAGGTTGGCAGCAGCCGACGGATGAATGGTTAGATGTGGAAGCGCGTAATCGATACATTTCCAATGATTTATATCAAACACGACCTGTTTTGGCAGGTTATACGCAGAATGCAGATGTGCGTTTGACGTTAGAGCCTTTTCAAGATTTTCAGGTTACAGTGGAAGCAAATCGCGTTTATACGAAGAATCATTCGCAAGAATTTCGAGATACGACTCCGTTGGACGGACAATATAATTTAGTGCACACGGCGGTCAATGATGCTGGTTCCTTTACGACTTCGTTTTTTGCGGCGAATACGATTTTCAAAGCAACGAATGATAGTACGCTTTTTGCAACGTTTATGTCGAATCGTCCTTTAGTTTCGCAAACTTTGGGTGCGGGTGGAGCAGATTATCCCGAGAAAACGGGTTATAAAACAGGTTATGGACCGTTGAATCGAGATGTGTTAGTAGCTTCGTTTTTATCCGCCTACACGGGGACAGACCCTGTGCAAGCTGCAAAAACCAATTTATTCAAAATTCTGCCTCAATTAAATTGGCGATTGAGTTACAATGGTTTGACGAAATTAGCACCGTTTAAAGACATTTTCCAGAGTTTGAACATTACGCACGGCTATAAATCGACTTTGACGGTCAATCAATACACGACGAATGGCGATTATAATACCCGCGACCCGAAACAATTGGTTAAAAATAATCCAGACCAATTGTATGATTATTATCCTGAATATCGGATTCCTGCGATAGTGATTAATGAACAATTTGCACCTTTATTTGGCTTGGATGCACAGTTGAAAACAGGAATGCGTTTTGGGGTAAATTACAAAAAGTCACGGAATTTAGCTTTGACGCTTGGGGATACGCGGTTAGCGGAGTCAAAAGCGACGGAAATCACGGTTTCCTTTGGTCATACGATGAAAAATGTCAATATTCCGTTCTTGATGCCGAAACAAGTCAAGCCGAAAAAACCGAAAAAAGGTCAAAAACCTGCGGAGGACGGTGGGGTTAAAATCAATCTCGGCGACCCGAATGACCCACAAGGTAAGAAAAAAGTAGGCAATGATTTGAAATTAGATTTCAGTCTTTCGTGGAATGACCGGATTACGCAAAATCGAGAATTGGGACAAGGGAGTGTGATTCCTTCGAGTGGTTCAAAAGCATTGCGACTCTCCCCGTCTGCGTCTTACACGTTGAATGCGAATTTGGATTTGCGCTTGTTTTTTGATTATAATAAGACGATTCCTTATACGACAGCGGCTTTCAATAATGTGGATGCACGCGGGGGTGTGACGGTGACGTTTAAATTGAAGTAATTTTAGGTTTTTTGGGAACACATAGGGACATAGGACACATAGGTTTTTGGGAACACATAGGGACATAGGACACATAGGCTTTTTTAATTCATTGATTATCAAGAGCTTAAAAAACCTATGTATCCTATGTCCCTATGTGTTCCAAAAAACCTATGTATCCTATGTCCCTATGTGTTCCAAAAAAAACTATATGTTATCACCCAAATTGTTTTTTATTTTCTAAATTTGCGATTCCTTTTATTACAGGTTTGCAGCCTAAAAACTATCAAAATGGAGATTAAAAACAAAGTATTTATCATCACAGGCGGTGCATCTGGATTAGGATTAGCAACGGCTCAAATGATTGTTGAAAATAATGGGTACGCGTTACTGGCGGATGTCAACGTTGCCAATGGACAAAATGCTGAAAATCAACTTGGTACGCATGCTAAATTTGTCAAAACAGATGTGACAGACGAAGCGAGTGTCCAAAATGCTTTGAACCTTGCAGTTCAAACCTTTGGTGGATTGCATGGCGCGATTAATTGCGCAGGCATCGGGACGGCAGAACGCGTTTTGAGCAAAACGGGGGTTCATTCGTTATCGCATTTTTCGAGAGTGATTCAAATTAATTTGATTGGTTCGTTCAATGTCATTCGTTTGGCATCCGCAATCCTGCAAAAAAATGAGCCGAATACCACAAATGGCAGTGGAGAACGCGGCATTTTAATCAATACGGCTTCGGTTGCGGCGTTCGATGGGCAGATTGGTCAAGCGGCATATTCGGCATCGAAAGGTGGGATTGTGGCGATGACTTTGCCGATTGCCCGAGAATTAGCCCGTTTTGGGATTCGGGTGATGACGATTGCACCGGGTTTGTTTGAAACGCCGTTATTGACGGGTTTGGGAGACGCGGTGATTCAATCGTTGGGACAGCAAGTGCCTTTTCCAGCGCGTTTGGGCAAACCGAGCGAATATGCTGCATTGGCAAAACACATTATTGAAAATATCATGTTGAATGGGGAAGTCATTCGTTTGGATGGCGCAATTCGCATGGCTGCTAAATAATTAACTAAATGATGAATTTATTGATTATCAATTATCTATTGCATTAAGCCCGAAACAATTAGGAAAATCGTAGAGACGCGATTTATCGCGTCTTGCCCCTTTCGATTCCCATTCCGCCTTTTATTTTTACAAAAAAGGTTTTCAAATGGGCAAGACGCGATGAATCGCGTCTCTACGATTTTCCTATTTATTTTGGGCATCATGCACTATGAAAATTCATCATTCATCATTCATCATTCATCATTCATCATTAAAGTATGAAAACTCAAGTAGGCATCATTGGCGCAGGTCCCGCAGGCTTAACGCTCGCATTATTGTTGAAAAAACAAGGAATTAACGCCATTATTATAGAAAATCGCAGTCAATCATACGTCGAAGCGCGAGTTCGAGCAGGGCTTTTGGAACAAAATACCGTTGATTTATTCGACGATTTAAAAGTGGCAGACCGCTTGCATCAAGAAGGTTTGGTACATCACGGCATGTACCTAAGTTTCGACGGCGTGCGACATTACGTGCCTTACACCAAGCTTACCAAAGGCAGGGCAACGACGATTTATGGACAACAGGAAGTTGTCAAAGATTTAATAAAAGCCTGTATCGAACGCGGGATTCCTATTCATTTTGAAACGACGGCAACCGTTATTGAAGGCGTTGAAACGAATCAACCAACGATTCAATTTACACAAAATGGTGAAAATCAATCTTTAACATGTGATTTTGTGGCAGCATGCGATGGTTATCACGGGATTGGACGGAAGCATTTGCCCAAAGATAGTTACAATGAATATCGGATTGAATATCCTTTTTCCTGGTTGGGGATTTTGGCGTACGCGCCGCCTTCGTGCGATGAATTGATTTATTCATACCATGAAAATGGGTTTGCTTTATTGAGTTTGCGTTCGCCGACGGTGAGTCGGTTGTATTTGCAAGTCGATAATGGCGATAAAATCGAAAATTGGTCGGACACAGCGATTTGGGATGAACTTGAAAAACGCTTGCATACCGAAGGTTGGACATTACAACGCGGGGAGATTTTTGAAAAAGGGATTACGCCGATGCGCAGTTTTATGATTGACAAAATGCAGCATGGACGGCTTTTTTTGGCAGGAGATGCTGCACATATCGTGCCGCCGACGGGGGCAAAAGGTTTGAATTTGGCGGTGGCGGATGTGAAGGTTTTGGCAAAAGGATTTGTCTCTTATTTTAAGAAAAAAGATATACAATTGCTTGATAATTATACAAAAACGTGTTTAAAGCGGGTTTGGCGCGTGCAAGATTTTTCCAATTTTATGACTTATCTCATGCACAAACAAGCACCTCATGGTTCGTTTGAATATCATTTGCAAAAAGCTAAATTTGATTATATTCAATATTCCAAAGCGCAGGCGATGACGATTGCTGAAAATTATGTGGGGTTGAAAACGATTTAGGGGGGGGGATTAGGATTAAATGGGATTTTTTTGGGATTAAATGGGATTGATTTTTTAGAATTTTTAGGATGGATAGAAATGCTAAAAAAAATCCTAAAAATCCTAAAAATCAATCCCATTTAATCCCAAAAAAATCCCATTTAATCCTAATTCCAGCGTACCACCACAATCACTTACCCAACCACATCACCATTCCAACCCCAAAAGCAGCCCCCGAAACAAACAAAGTCCAAGACCGTTGTTTCCATTGCATGACATTGAAAACCCAGTACGAAACGCCTAAAATACAGGCAAGAATCACTAATTGCCCCAATTCAATCCCCAAATTGAAAGAAAAAAGCGGCATAAACAGGTTTCCCGTCATAATTTGCGAGAGCGTTTGAGAAAACGCCATACCATGTATCAATCCAAATAATAAGGCAAATCCATATTGCAATTGCAATTCTGCACTAAACAAGGGTTCATAATGGCGCGGCATGAAAGTATTGCGCGCTTCGGGTCGAGTGACGTTAAAAATAGCCGTTGAAATGATCGTAGCAGGGATCATAATGCGTTCAATGAGGACGTGCGGCGGCGCAATCCAGTGCATCGAACCTAAAAAAAGCGTAATACAATGCCCAACTGTAAAAGCAGTGATTAAAATGAGTATCTTGCGCCAAGATTCGACGCGATAAATAGCGCAAAGGACAATTAAAAAAGCAATGTGGTCATAAGCACTGCGTGCAACGATGTGGTTAAAACCCATCGAGAAATAAGTATAAAATTGAGATTGCATTAGTTATATATAATTTATATGATATTTGGAATTGGATTCCAAAAGCACAAAGTTATCATTTTTCAAAAATGTGGATAATCTTTTTAAAAATAATTTTCGGCGTTTCGACGCTGATACAATTAAGTTATTGGCTTTTGTTGTTTCGCAAATTAGCCATGCACACCGAATCCGAAACCCTTCCTTCGGATTCAGAAATCCCAGTTTCTGTCATCGTGTGCGCTCGCAATGAATCAAATAATTTAAAAAAAAATTTGTATTCCATTTTAAACCAAGATTATAAGCATTTTGAATTGGTCGTTGTCAACGATAATTCTACAGATGATTCTAATATCATATTAGAACAATTGCGTCAGCAATATCCCGAAAAATTGCGCATTTTGACTTTGACCGAAAAAAAAACCATCGGCAAAAAAGGTGCTTTATCCGAAGGCATTTTTGCAGCTAAAAATGACATTTTGTTACTGACAGATGCAGATTGTACGCCCATCAGCCCGAAATGGATTGCGACGATGGTGCATGCGTTGACCGACGATAAAGACATTGTTTTAGGATATAGCCCGTATCAATATGGGAAAGGTTTTTTGAATTTGTTCATTCGATACGAAACCTTGTGGACGGCAGTTCAATATTTGTCGTTCGCGCTCGCAGGTATGCCTTATATGGGCGTAGGACGCAATCTGATGTATCGGAAAAAGTTATTTATGGAAGCCAATGGTTTTCAAGCACATGAACAGATTCTCTCAGGCGATGATGACCTTTTCATCAATCAAGTTGCGACCGATTCTAATACGACGATTTGTATCCAACAAAATGCACACGTTTTATCCGAACCCAAATACCATGTCACAGATTGGGTCAAACAGAAGTCGCGGCACTTCGGAACAGGTCGTTTTTACCGCCCAAAACACCAGATATTATTAGGAATGTTAACGATTTCACAATTTTTTTACTTTGTTTCGTTTTTTTTCCTATTTGTATTAAATTTTAGCACGATATTTGAAAATGCCCTATTCATAACGCGCACCTTAACCGTTTGGTTGTTGTACGCCAAAGTCATAAAGAAGTTACGCGAACAACGGATTTTAGGCAATGTAATGTGGTTAGAAGGATTCATGCCGTTGTTTTACGTCTTTTTCACACCTATCGTGATGCAAATGCCTTTATCAAAGCGGGCAACGCATCGTTGGAAGTAACTCAATTCGGATATGAATCTGGCTTCTTCGGAGGCTCCCTTTTCGCGGTCATCTCGATGAAAACGCGCTGGCGAAGCTATGTTTGTATCTTTTTTATTAAAATTAATTTCGGATTAAGATAATTTTACATATACGGTTTTATAAAATTTTATTTTTTATTTTTATTTAAAAGAACACAAAACGATTTTTATCGAAGCAAAACCCAATTAAAATTTTTGGGAATCGTATGTCTAAGAGATTCGACAGTCCGAAATGAGAAAACCATGTTTTGTTTAAAACAATGAGCAACAGTAAATTATCCCCAAAAGCGCAAGATGATTTCGCGCTGGTCAATGCCGCCATTGAAGGCAATGAGAAAGCTTACACCTTATTAATGAGCCGTTATCGGCATTCGGTGTATCATGCGATGTTTAAAATGGTGAATAACCGAGACGATGCAGACGATTTAACGATTGAAGCCTTTGGCAAAGCGTTTCGCAAACTGCCGAGTTATGCACCGAATTATGCGTTTAGCACTTGGCTATTTAAAATTGCCATTAATAATTGCATTGACCACATTCGCAAGAAACGTTTGCAAACTTTGTCGATTGACGACCCCATTGATGCGTATTCCGACCATGATTTTTCGCACAACATTCAGTCTCACGCTCCAAATCCTGAAGAAACGATGATTCAAGAACAGAAATCGGCGATGATTCGCAAATTAATTGAAAAACTGAACGTCAAATACCGCATGATGATTGAATTGCGTTATTTTGAAGAGTTGAGTTATGAAGAAATTGCAACAGAATTAAATATTCCGTTAGGTACGGTGAAGGCTCAATTATTCCGTGCGAAAGAGATTTTGCATACGCAATTATTGACGGACGCTGCGAAAGCGTTCACAGATGTCAAAAGCAAAAAAGACACAGAAGAAGAAATAGTATAATTTTGAACCCGAAAAGAGAGAAAGATATAAATACCGTTTGAAAGGTTTGAAACCCTGTCCATTACCCACAAAGTAAAAAGGCGGTTCTTTTTCAAAAAGTTCGGGAAAATTTTCAATTTTCCCGAACTTGGTCGGGTTCTTTCTTAGGAATCCTGCCTCTTTTTCGAGAAAACCCTAAAAAGGAATCTTAGAAAGTCGCGCCCCAAGTTCGGGAAAATTTTCAATTTTCCCGAACTTTTTGAAAAAGAACCGCTTTTTTATTTTGTGGGTAAGGGACAGGGTTTCAAACCTTCCAAACGGTTGATAATGAATGATTTATGATTTTATTTGCTGTATTTGATTTCATTTTGCGCTAAAAACGCGGAAGAACCCATTTTTTTTGCAAAAAAATTTCTTTTTCTCTCTTTTCTTCAAGTGGTGGTTTGATTCAGTAAAGCCTCAATTTCATGCCGCAAGCCTTTCAATATTTTATATATTTCAAAAATATCTGCTTTCGTAGCCACAAAAGCATCACTAAACGTATAAGTTTTGCCTGTCAAGACGACAAATCGCCAAAGTTTACCGACGACATACACGCCATAAACAGGATTATCATCTTGATTCAGTTGTTGCACCGCTATCATGGCAATCAATAATTGTCCTCGTGGATCGCCATTCGGGTCAGACTCTTTTTTATATTCATTTAAACAAAAATATGGTTTTTTAGGATGCCGAAAACCAGACGCTAACATGCCATCCACTTTGCCCACCAACTCATAATCATTAATCGTTACCGAAAAATCGCGTTCCAAAAAATAACCATATTGATTGGTGCTCGCCGCCGTGAATTCCGTAAAAATAATCAGGGGACTAATAAACTTATTTGCCAACTCGCTCTCATTCCAATCTTCGCCACTATGCCGTTTATAACTCAATTGAAGTTGCGACAAATATTTTTTTTCATATTCCGATATTTCGTATTTAAACGCCAGTAATTTATCTAAAACGGGGCATGAATCCGTTTCGGAGGTACCGAAAGCATCATCAATCGCATCCATTGTCCAATCTCTAAAATTTATTCTTTTCATAATACTATGGTTTTTAAAGTTTTCTACCGAGTTAAAAATAACGCAAATTTATCAAAATCTTTCGGGATTTCAAATTTGGGCATGCTTGTTTTGCCACGAATTA
>JBDKKX010000168.1:0-10040 GCA_039795795.1 Bacteroidota bacterium
GCATGGATTTCTTCTCCTATCTTTGTAAACATTTCCGTGGATTGAGTAAATTTTCACAAAGATAATTCATATTACAATCTGTCAAAGAACTTATGTACACAGCACAGGGTCGCGACCTGCCCCTACGTTTTTTACGTTGGATGAGATTTTAATCCGTATTTTCCAAAAAAAATAATTTTGTAATTCCAAAACAAATACTACCTTTGCACCGCCAAAAAGTGCCGTATCCATTAACACGAGGGCATCTATGGCATTCATTCTTTGATAAATATGTAAAGGGTTATGAATCAGAAGATTAGAATTAAACTTCGTTCTTACGACCACAATTTGGTAGATAAATCTACTGAAAAAATCGTAAAAACGGTTCGCGCTTCAGGCGCGGTTGTCACGGGTCCGATTCCGCTGCCTACCGAGAAACAGATTTTTACCGTCTTGCGCTCGCCGCACGTCAATAAAAAATCTCGGGAACAGTTCCAATTGCGTACCCACAAACGCTTGATTGAAATTTACACGCCCAACCAAAAAACGGTGGACGCGCTTTCTAAATTAGAATTGCCGTCAGGGGTGGATATTCAAGTCAAGTTGACTTAATGATGAATGAGGAATGATGAATGATGAATATATTATTCTCTGCTCATCAGGTGCATTTCATTATTTACTTAGCGATTTACGAAGCGATTTAGTGTAGCTTTTACTGAACGGGTCGGCGTTCCTGCCAGCAGTATCGCAGCCGATACCCATCAGTGCAAAGTCGTGTAATGAGGTACGATTTATTGGAAAAAGAAGATTATAAGGAATTAATTATCAATTCATTATAAAATTCCTCCTTCATCATTTATCATTCCTCCTTCCAAAACGCGGCAAAGCAACATCCTACCTAAGTTTTCTTAAATTGGTCAAATTTTAAAAAATTTTAAGACGTGAACGGATTAATCGGTAAGAAAGTGGGTATGACCTCCTTCTTTGACGAAAAAGGAAATTCCGTTGCTTGTACGGTCGTGGAATTGGGTCCTTGCGTCGTGACGCAGGTGAAAACTCAAAAAACGGACGGATATGCGGCGTTGCAATTGGGTTTCGGCAAGGCTAAGGTTAAAAATACTTCTAAAGCGATGCAAGGGCATTTCGCTGAAGCGAAAACAGAACCTTTGCGCGAAGTCGCGGAATTTCGGGATTGCCCCCTGCAAAAGCAGTTAGGCGATGTCATCACTGTAACGGACGTGTTCCAAGTCGGCGATAAGGTCAAGGTGGTTGCCACTTCTAAAGGAAAGGGTTTCCAAGGGGTTGTCAAACGGCATGGTTTCGGCGGGGTCGGTGAGTCAACGCATGGTCAACATAATCGCCTTCGCGCGCCGGGTTCAATTGGTGCGTCGTCGTTCCCATCGAAAGTTTTCAAGGGGATGCGCATGGCGGGTCGGACAGGTGGCGACAGCGTGACGATTAAGGGACTTAAAGTTGCCAGAATCTTCGCTGACCAAAATCTTATATTAGTCAAAGGCGCGATTCCAGGAGCGAAAGGCGGTTTTGTCATCATTGAAAAATAATCAAAAATGACTGTCGAAGTTTTAAATATAAAAGGCGAAAAGACGGGTAGAACGTTGGAGATGCCCGCAGAGGTTTTTGGCATTGATCCGCATCAACATTCGGTCTATCTCGCTGTAAAACAATACCTTGCGCATCAACGCCAAGGCACGCACAAGTCGAAAGAACGGAGTGAGATTAGTGGCTCGACGCGCAAATTGCATCGTCAGAAAGGGACGGGTGGTTCGCGGAAAGGGGATATTAATTCGCCTTTGTTCCCAGGCGGTGGACGGGTTTTTGGTCCGAAACCGCATAAATATTCCATTCAGTTGAATAAAAAAGTGGCTCGTTTAGCGCGTCGGTCGGCTTTGTCGGCGAAAGCGGCGGCGGGTGAATTGGTTGTGGTGGAAGATTTTGGGTTCGATGTGCCGAAAACAGCGACTTTACGTCAATTGGTGTCGGGTGTCGGCGCGTCTAAAAAGGCGTTGATTGTCACGGGCGCGGAAAAAGGCGAAAATGTTTTTCTTTCGGGTCGCAATTTGGACAATGTGCAGGTTGCACGCGCTCAGGATTTGAATACGTATCAAATTATGAATGGCGGTATCTTGGTGTTGTCTGAAAGTGCAATTCCTGTCATCGCAAGCAGTTTATCTTAATTGGTGATGCCTTGGAATTAGGATTAATTGGGATTTTTTGGGGATTAAATGGGATTGATTTTTTGGATTTTTTAGGATTTTCGATGGAAAATGCTTGAAAATTAAAATCACACCATATTATATTAGGATTCAGATTTTCAAGTCAAACTGGAATCCGAATTCATCCAAAAAATCAATCCGATTTAATCCTAAAAAATTCCAATGAATCCTAATTCAACAATCCAATAAAATGGCAAAGAATATTCTAATAAAACCTTTAGTGACTGAAAAATCTGAAACCATGGCGAAATTGGGACAATATGCGTTCAAAGTAGCCAAAGATGCGAATAAAATTCAGATTCAGAAAGCGGTAGAGGATATGTTTAACGTCGCAGTGACGGCTGTGAATACTGCTGTGCTTCCGGGCAAAACCAAAACGCGCCAATCGAAAAGTAGTGTGATGCGGGGTCAAAAACCTTCTTTCAAGAAGGCGTATGTGACGCTTGCAAAAGGCGAAAAATTGGAATTTTTTGGTGGGGCGGACGAGGAAGTGAACACGGATGACGTACAATAACGATATTTAAATCGTTGATTTTGAATCATATAATCAAAATCTAACCTTAAAAAAAGATGCCAGTAAAAAAATATAATCCGCTAACCCCGAGTTTGCGTTATCGTGTGACGAACGCTTTTAAAGAGGTGACGACGGATAACGCGCCTGAAAAAAGTCTTGTCGCGCCGTTGCACAGCAAAGGGGGACGGAATCATTCGGGTAAAATGACCGTGCGGAATGTCGGCGGTGGTCACAAGCGTTCGTATCGGATCATTGATTTCAAACGGGATAAAGATGGGATTCCTGCGACGGTTTTGACGATTGAGTATGACCCGAATCGTTCGGCGTTTATTGCTTTGGTCGCTTATGCGGACGGTGAAAAACGCTATATCATCGCGCCTCATGGTTTGAAAGTGGGTGCAAAATTGGTTAGCGGCAAAGGGGCTGCGCCAGAATTGGGCAATACTTTGTTGTTGAGTGAAGTGCCGTTGGGTTCTCAGATTCACGCGATTGAGATGCAACCGGGTAAAGGTGCGGCAGCTGCTCGGAGTGCGGGCAATTACGCAACTTTGGCGGGTCGTGAAGATAAATATGTCGTGGTGAAGATGCCCAGTGGTGAATTGCGTCGGATTTTAGCGACTTGTCGTGCGACGATGGGTGCTGCGTCGAATCCCGACCATAGCCTTGAAGTAGAAGGTAAAGCGGGTGCAAAACGGTGGAAAGGTCGTCGTCCGCGAGTGCGTGGTGTTGCGATGAACCCTGTGGATCACCCGATGGGTGGTGGTGAAGGTCGTGCGAGTGGTGGACATCCGCGTTCTCGGACGGGCATTATGGCGAAAGGTCAAAAGACTCGTGACCCGAATGCGACTTCCAATCGCCTTATCATTTCTCGCAGAAAGGTAGGTAAGAAAAAATAAGTATAAAATCGGCATGTACCGATAAGACACCTAACAGGTTTTAAAAACCTGTCAGGTGTTGGGACGTGTAACACACCTAACAGGTTTTTAAAACCTGTTAGGTGTTGGGACGTGTCGAATTCGACTTATATTAAAAAATAGTTTAAAAAGGAAGTATTCAATGCCACGTTCTCTAAAAAAAGGACCTTACGTGTTCCACAAATTGATAAAAAAAGTGGACACGCAAAAAGCCTCTAACAAAAGAGGGGTCATCAAAACTTGGTCAAGAGCGTCCATGATTATTCCCAATATGGTGGGTTTGACGATGGGTGTTCACAATGGCAAAACGTTTGTACCCGTTCTCGTGACCGAAAATATGGTGGGTCATAAATTGGGCGAATTTTCACCGACGCGTTCTTTCAAAGGACACGGTGGAAAGAAAGGTAAATAAATCATTTTGTATCAACGGTTATCACGTTGCGTAAATAGTTGGTAATCCATACAAATATAAAAATGGAAGCAGTAGCTAAACTCAAAAGTTGTTCTATGTCTGCGCAGAAAATGCGTTTGGTCATTGACAACATACGGGGTAAAAACGTCAATGATGCGTTGAATATCCTGCGTTTTTCTAAACGCGAAGCAGCGATTTGGTTGGATAAATTGTTGCGGTCGGCGATTGCGAATTGGGAAGTTCGTACAGGCGCGGACGCAGCCGACCACGATTTGTATGTCAAAACGGCGTTTTCGGACGCGGCGGCGATGATGAAACGGTTCCAACCTGCTCCGCAAGGACGGGCGCACCGCATCCGCAAACGCACGAATCATGTAACGCTTATTGTCGAAAACAAAAAACAATTGGCAGTAATGGCGGCTGAATGATAAATGGTGAATGATGAATGATGAATTTTTTAATTGTAATAATGGGTTGCAATAATTTGATTGTCAATATTTTATGAATTGTAATTGCATTTTTAAGATTAAGAAATTCAGTCGCTCGAAAGTATTATCATACATTCATCATTCATCGTTTATCATTTATCATTAAAAAAAAATTTAATAAAATGGGTCAAAAGACAAGTGCGATAGGCAATCGTTTAGGCATCATTCGCGGTTGGGAATCTAACTGGTTTGGTGGTAAGGATATGGCTTTAAAGGTAGTTGAGGACGAGAAAATCCGCAAATATCTGGGCGTTCGGATTAATAAGGGTAAAGGCGGCGGTATCGCTCGCATCGTGATTGAGCGGACGCTCAAACGGGTGACGGTTACGATTCAAACGGCACGTCCGGGTATTATCATCGGGCGCGGCGGTACGGAGGTGGATACGATCCGTGAAGAGTTGAAGAAGTTGACTTCCAAAGAAGTACAAATTAATATTCTTGAAATCCGTAAACCTGAGATTGATGCTGCTATCGTCGGCGAGACGATTGCGAAACAATTGGAAGGACGGATTAATTTCCGTCGGGCAATCAAAACGGCGATTCAAGCGGCGATGCGTTCTGGTGCGGAAGGTATCAAAGTGCGGATTGGCGGTCGTTTGAACGGCGCGGACATGGCGCGGACGGAGGAATTCAAAGAAGGTCGGATTCCGTTGCACACGTTTCGGGCGGATATTGACTACGCAATTTCGGAAGCACAGACGGTTTATGGCAAATTGGGTATCAAAGTTTGGATTTGCAAGGGTGAAATCTTAGGCAAACGCGAATTGACGGCGTTCACAGAAGGTGTAACGGCTCAAGGTGCGCAAACGGCGGCTCAAGGGGGTAATGATAATCGTGGTGGCGGCGGCGACAGACGCGATGGTGGCAGACGGGACGGTAATCGTGGCGGCGGCAATAATCGTGGTGGCGGCGGCGACAGACGCAATAGTGGCGGCGATGGTGAAAAACGCGAAGGCGGTAATAATAACAATCGTGGCGGCGGCGGCGGAAATAATAATCGTGGCGGCGGCGGTGGAAATAATAACAATCGTGGCGGCGGCGGTGGAAATAACAACAATCGTGGCGGTGGCGGCGGTGGTGGCAATCGCGGCGGTGGCGGCGGCGGCGGAAATCGCGGCGGCGGCGGTGGCGGCAAAAAATAATTACGTGTAATGATGAATGATAAATGATGAATGATGAATGATACAAGAGATTGATTATCAATTGATTGTAATATTTTAAAGCATGTTTATCGGGATAGCATTACCAAAAGGTTGATTGGGCGGAATTTAATTCTGCCCAAAATGCACCATTTTTTTTATAAAAAGTCTTTCATTTGCGAAAATGCCGTATATTTGCGCGTTTCTTTTCGGAACTTTAACTTTTCCGAAAAAATAAGGCTTATGGCGAATTAGAATGATAAATGTGCATTTCATAAATAATTGTAAATCAATTATTTAAAAATTCATCATTCATCATTCATCATTCATCATTCCCCTAAAATGTCACAAATTGCGAAAATCGCAAAAACGTAAAATATTGTTTTAGAAAATGTTACAGCCGAAAAGAACTAAATATCGGAAAATGCAGAAAGGTAGAAATCGCGGTTTGGCTTACAAAGGCAGCACGATTTCTTTCGGTTCATTCGCGTTGAAATCGAATGAAGCGGTTCACCTTACGGCGCGACAAATCGAGGCAGCGCGGATTGCTATGACGCGTTACATGAAACGGGAAGGTAAAGTTTGGATTTTGATTTTCCCGGACAAGCCGATTACGTCGAAACCAGCAGAGGTGCGGATGGGTAAAGGTAAAGGTGCGCTTGACCATTATGTGGCAGTCATCAAACCGGGACGCATTTTGTTTGAAATTGATGGCGTTTCACAGGAGATTGCAACGGAAGCGTTGCGTTTGGCAGCTCAAAAATTGCCGATGTTGACCTCCACTGTGACGCGGGTAGATTACGCAGCAGCTTGATTCTTGAAATGAATATTTATTTTATGGGTATTCATCGCAAATTAATTACATTTTTTTATTTGATTTTCAATTTAAAATTAAGTTGGTAATGTAATTGTAAAGGTGTTTATTCGTTTTCAAAACCTATAACTGTGCACGCACATAGAAATATCATGATTTTATACATGATTAATCGTGAGCAGTCCTAAATGAATGTAAAATGCAAAAAAGTAATTTTTTTAAAATAGTTGCATGTTCATTGTTGTTTTTAAATACTGTTTTTTGTTCTGTGTTAAAAGGGCAGGATTTAGGTACAATGCACAAAGCAGTTGATACATGGGCAAGATTGCAGTTAAGTTTAGCTACATCAAAAACTCAAAAAAGAGAATTTAGTAGTGCAACTGTAGTCTATGACAAAGCTACAAAGAGGTATTATTATGGCGCAAATAAAGGTATTGCTTTAAGTAGAGCCGTAACACATCCCACTTTGTTAAGTAGATATCCAGCAACAGCTTTGTGTAAAAATGTGATTGGGAACTGTTCAGAAAATCATGCTGTAAATCAAGCATTGCAAGACGGAGCGAGTTGGAATAATTTGCAAATGTATACTGTATACGTTCTTTTTACAGAGCCAACAATTGCGTTTCAAGCAACTTGTGAAAATTGTGTGTTTACTTTCAGAGGTATTGAAATTTTAAGATAAAATATGAAAAATATAGAATCTCTTTCCATTAGAGCACGAGTTGCTTATGGAACTCTGTGTTTAGAAAAAGCATTGAACAACCATCATCATGATGATAAGAATGAAGCATGGCAATTCGTTTTGGATAAATTTTGGCTATTTACAAATATTGAATATGTAGATGAATGGCTATATATTATCTCGAAAATAATGCCTGACTCTATCTTAGATGATGATTTCAATGAAGAATCAGGTATCACATTGGAAGAACATAAGCGTTTAAAAAAACTGTATAAAAGTACTCCTCAATTCATATTTGATATAATGGAAGGTATATTCAATTGTGGAAGAAGACATTTATATAGTGCTGTAACGCCGCACTCTCCTGAAACAGTTGAATTTATTAAGTCTATTAAGAAGATTATGTCTTCAAATAAGATAGAAATGCCTAAACTTGGAGACTTGAAAAAGTACAGTATTAATGAACACCAAGGTTGGGGTACTACTTTTGAGAGGAAGGATCTTTTTAAAATTGAGGCAAAATAAAGATTTTGTGATTTTACATAGTGCAAAAT
The DNA here is from genome assembly GCA_039795795.1 of Bacteroidota bacterium. Taxonomy (GTDB): domain Bacteria; phylum Bacteroidota; class Bacteroidia; order Chitinophagales; family Saprospiraceae; genus JAAFJT01. The sequence continues at coordinate 7,731 of JBDKKX010000168.1, forward strand.
AGCTTAATGGCATACGCAAAAGATTGATTATCAATAAGTTGCGTGTCAAATCAAATATTTAAAAATGAAAGAGAATCCAAACGCGGAAATCTTAAAATTGGCAGACAGCGAATTGACAAGTGAATTAGCAGTTTTAGAAACTTCATATACGAAATTGAGGTTTGCTCACGCTGTTAAAAATTTGGCGAATCCGAATGAGTTGAAAGAAGCCCGCAAACAAATCGCTCGCATTAAAACTGAAATCGCAGCACGCAATTACAAAGCAGCAGGTGAAGAAGTTCAAAATATGCGTACCAAAATCCGCGCTCGCAGAAGACGCGGCTAAATCTAAATTGGCATCATGAGTGAAGAAAGAAATTTAAGAAAAACCAAAATCGGAATCGTTTCCAGTTCAGCGATGAACAAAACTGCGACGGTCAAAGTTGAACGCCGTTTGAAACATCCGATGTACGGTAAATTCGTCATGCAATCCAAAAAATTCCACGCACATGACGAAAAAAATGAATGTAGTGTGGGTGATAGAGTTCTTATCATGGAGACGCGACCAATGAGCAAGACAAAAACTTGGCGTTTGGTCGAAATCCTTGAAAAAGCTAAATAACGCTTAACGGTCAAGTAAAATGATACAAGCAGAATCGAGATTGAGAGTAGCGGATAATAGCGGCGCAAAAGAAGTGTTGTGTATCCGTGTTTTAGGCGGTTCGACGCGCCGTTATGCGTCTATTGGCGATAAAATCGTCGTGTCTATTAAAGATGCGAGTGCAGGCGGCATTAAAAAAGGGATCGTTTCAAAAGCGGTTATCGTGCGCGTGCGTAAAGAAATTCGTCGGAAAGATGGCTCATATATTCGTTTTGATGATAATGCGTGTGTGTTGTTGAACAACGCCGATGAACCGAGAGGTACACGTATTTTCGGACCTGTTGCGCGGGAATTGCGTGACCGCGATTATATGAGAATCGTATCTTTGGCTCCAGAGGTTTTATAAATCATTGGTTGTCCATTATTAACAGTTTAAAAACAATGATTATAAGTTGGGTTTTAAACCTGCTTGAATCACAGCTTTTTTAAAAAATGGCTAAAGTAAGATTCGCACCCAAATTGCATATCAAAACGGGTGATACGGTATTGGTCATAGCGGGCTCTGCTAAAAGTAAGCAAGGCAAGGTGTTGGAAGTGTTTCCTGATAAGAATCGGGCTATCGTTGAAGGGGCAAATATGGTGAAACGCCACAATCGCCCGAATAAAATGATGCAACAACCGGGTTCGATTACAGAAAAAGAAGCGTCTATCCACATTTCTAATCTGATGTTGATTGACCCGAAATCCGAACAACCGACGAAAGTGGGCAGACGGGTGGAAAATGGTAAAATCGTCAGATACGCGAAAAAGACTGGACAAACGATTTAGTGAATGTATGAATGGCGGAATCTTTATTTAAATGATGAATGATAAATGATGAATGATGAATTTTTATAAATGATTGATTATGAATTGATTATAAAAATTGAAGTTGTTTAATTGTGATTCAAACGTTGTTGTAGATTACCATTCTTCAAAAAAATCTCAATCAATGAGCTACGTTCCAAGGTTAAAGGAAAAGTATAAAAAAGAAGTTGCGCCTGCATTAATGACGCAATTTCAATATAAAACCGTCATGCAAGTCCCGAAAATCGTGAAGATTTCGTTGAATCAAGGCATTGGCGGCGCGACGGGAGATAAAAAATTGGTAGAAAGTTCTATCAATGAGTTATCTACGATTGCGGGTCAAAAAGCGGTTTCGACTAAAGCGCGGAAAGCGATTTCCAATTTCAAACTCCGTGAAGCGATGCCGATTGGAGCAAGAGTGACGTTGCGCAACGAACGCATGTATGAATTTTTGGATAGATTGATTACGATTGCGCTGCCGCGTGTGCGTGATTTTCGCGGTATCAACGATAAATCGTTTGATGGTCGTGGTAATTATACGTTCGGCGTGACGGAACATATCATATTTCCAGAAATTGATATTGATAAAGTGAGCAAAATCACGGGTATGGATATTACAATTGTTACTACTGCGAAAACAGATGCAGAAGCATTGGCTTTGTTGAAAGCAATGGGTTTGCCATTCAAAAAACCAGTGGTTTCAACGCCCGCAGCAGCACCCGCAAATTAAAAGGGGAATGATGAATGATGAATGATGAATGATGAATTTGTAAAATATTGATTATCTGTGTTTTATAAATTATAAGTAAATCGTTTGTCTCATAGCCATTCCTAAAAAAATTAAAAATTATACTCTGTAATCTTGTAAAATAAATGTTGCAATA
>JBDKKX010000169.1:0-10009 GCA_039795795.1 Bacteroidota bacterium
CCCTTGTCAAGCCGTAGGCTTCTCCAATTTCTTCGAGGGTCAAGGCTTTGAATTCGTTCAAACCGTAATATGCCGAAATCACTTGCACTTCGCGGTCGCTCAAAATCGACAAGCCCTGTGCTACTTCTTCCTTCATAGATTGGTCGAGCAAATCGCTATCAGGCGAGCGCGCATCGGGAGACGAATACATATCCAGCATCGTCGCATCGCTGTCTTCGCCGCCAATCGGCGCGTCCATGCTCGTATGCCGCGTATTGCTGCGCAACATATTCGAGACTTCCTTCGCCGTCATCTCCAACAATTCACCCAATTCCTCATTACTCGGTTCGCGCTCGAACTCCTGAACGAAACTAATAAACGCTTCATTCACCTTATTATATGACCCGACCTTATTCAACGGTAGGCGCACTATCCGAGAATGTTCCACAATCGCTTGCAGAATAGACTGCCGAATCCACCAAACCGCATAAGAGATGAATTTAAAACCTTTTGTTTCATCAAAACGCTTGGCTGCTTTCATTAAACCCACATTGCCCTCGTTAATCAAATCGCTCAAAGTCAAGCCTTGGTTTTGATACTGTTTGGCAACCGAGACAACGAAACGCAAATTCGATTTAGTCAATCGTTCCAATGCTTTTTCATCGCCTTGTCGAATCCGACGCGCTAACTCTGCTTCATCGTCCGCAGATAGCATTGAAATTTTACCAATGTCGTTGAGGTATTTGTCTAATGCAAGCGACTCCCGACTGGTAATCTTGTTCGTTATTTTAAGTTGACGCATAATAAGTAAGTTTTTTTCGATAAGTTCCGTTGTGACTATAATATTATTTTAAGGACATACTAACCTAAAAAAGTTGCATTTTACATTTAAAAAAAATTTGACTTTTTGTCCAAAATGATTTAAATGCCGTCGCTCTTTTACTACAATTAAATTGCCAAAAAAGTTTCCGCTTTTTCAAATATTTTACAAAAAAGTTGAATTGTTTTTCCTAATTCTTTTGTTATAAACAATTTAACTTTTTTTTACTTTTTAATATATTAAAAATCAGTCTTTTATATTTTATGATTATAATCAATGCTTTCAAAAAAAAGTAGCGAATATAAACACTTTGTGGGTTGCTAAAACAAAGTATTTTGTGACATTGTTTTGGGCTTTCCAGCTCAAAATAAAAAGGATTTGATTACAACGTGTAGAATGGGCTTTTGTTATTTTTGCGGAGTGCTATTTAGGCTTCTTTTTTTTTAACAAAACTTTATATCGAAAAAGGTGCTGGATATATAGAATGGCGAATTTTTTGATTAAACGTCTAACATTATTTGAGTACGTTGGAATTGGGATTAAATGGGATTTTTTTGGGATTAAATGGGATTGATTAGAAGGATTTTGGGGATTCATCCTAAAAATCCTTCTAATCAATCCCATTTAATCCCAAAAAAATTCCATTTAATCCTAATTCCAAACGCGCCACTCTAAAAGATTAACACGCGGTTAACATCCCATTGCATTGTTATTGGGTTACGAAATGTGAAAAATCCGTTATCTTTGAGGTTGGAAACGTCTAAATAAGACGATACCGCTCAAACTATAACTTATTTCCAAAGTAATTCAGAACATGTTATTACCCTAAAAAATTGAATTTATTGCACCTATGACATTAAAAAGTAATCAAAGAGTCGTCGGTAAAGGTAAAACTGCCGTCATACAGGAACAACAAACGACCAAATCGCCGTTTATGACCGAAGCACCGAAAGTACGGAATCATTTGTTCGTTATTAGCATAAATGATTATAAATTTTGTCCTCCACTGTTTAATGCAGTCAAGGATGCGGATGATATTACACGGGTATTGACAAGTTTCTACGATTTTGACCCTAAAAATGTGGTTCGATTGTCGAATGCGGAGGCGACAGAGTCTAATATTTTGGCGCAATTGAAAGCTTATGTCGGCAAATTGACGAATTCCGATAATTTATTGATTTATTATTCTGGTCATGGCACCTACGATTCGTTGATTGAAGAAGGTTATTGGGTGCCTGTCGATGTGAGTTTTCGCAAAGAATCTGGGGAGATTGATTCGAGCCGTTGCTTGGCGAATGACATTATTTTGCGTTATTTGAAGGCGATTAAGACGTTGCATACGGTCGTGATTGCGGATGCTTGTTTTTCGGGTTCGCTTGCGACGCAACGATTGGTCGAAACAGGGGCGGTTCGGTTGGAAACGATTCCTTCGCGCTGCATTTTGACGGCGGGTCGGAATGAACCTGTTTTGGACGGTAAACCGGGGGATAATAGTCCTTTTGCGAGTGCTTTGACGCGTTATTTGGAAAAAAATATTCAAGAAGGCATTTCTTTTACCGAATTAGGCACGTCGGTTCAAAAGGCGGTGGCGAATAATTCCACTCAAATTCCAATTTGTGCTCGTTTGCAAAACGCAGGCGACCAAAATGGAGAGTTTGTGTTTCACAAAAAAGCGGATGAAAATACGTTTTGGACAAGTATCCTCCGTTTAAATACAGTAGAAGGTTTCAAAGGCTATCTTGGGCAATATCCACAAGGCGCGTATGTGAAAGAGGCAAATGAAGCCTTGACCCGTTTGGAGAAATCCTTGGCACCAACGAATCAAAGAACGGATATCGCGGTTAAACAAGGGACTATCTTATATGACGTGCCGAATAAAATGCAATTATTGCAAGAAGTGAAATGTGTGATTCGGATTGCATTTGATGAGGTGATGGCGAAGTTGGATTACACGATGACGGCAGATACAGAGTTGAAAACGATGCGGGTCTCGAATGTGATGAATGTGGATTTGATAGATGCGAGTCAACAAGCGTTTGAAATTCGTGCTATCAATGCACGACAACAATTCATTGACCGTGACTATTTTACGCAATGGCTTTTTTTTGTGAAACCGTTGAAAGAAGGCAATTATACGTTGTTGTTGAAAGTGACGTTGCTGGAGGAAATCAATGGTCAAGAGCGTCCGAGGGAGATTGTTTTGGAAGAAACCGTGAGTATTGTTGCCAATCTGCCGAAGCCAGAGGCTTCTCGGATGCGCGCTGCAACTCAAAAAATTGTGATGGGTCCTGCCAATCAATCGCATTCGAATACAGGGCATGTTCCTGTAAAGCCGAAAGAAACGCCTATCCATACGAATGGCGGACCGAATGGAGAGCCATTACCGCCTGCACATCATGAAATTTCGCCAGCACCACCGCTTGCCGACATAGTGGTACCTCCCTTATTGAAGTCTGATAATAAACGGTGGTTGATTGGCGGCGGTTCTTTAGCCGTTGTGTTGGCGGTGTTTATGATGGGAAAGCAATTTTGGAATGCGTCGAATGCAAGAACGGAGCCGAAGGTGGCGGATAATACGCGGGGCGAAACGGTTCAACCTGTACCTGCGAATTTGCCAAAAGACACAGCAAGTATTCAAACGATTCAAGTACCGAATAGCAATTCGGGTGGTTCGAGTACCAAACCTGTGGTGAAACCTGCTGTACCTGCGAAACGCGCCGTACCAGAATATGCCGAAGTGAAGCCGAAACCCAAGCCGAAGCCGCCTACCGAACCTGTTCGCAATGAGCATGCCGATATAGATGAGGAGAGACCACCGATTTTGAGACCCGACCCCGACCCTCGAACTGCTTCTTTGAGAATGGGTGCGCCAGAACGATTTGCTTTTCGGGAGCCGCCTGTGGATATGAAAGGGGTTTCCAAAGCGGATGCAGAGGCTTGGCGCAAAGCTTTGTTGAATGGGGAAGCGGATGCTTATCGAAAATATATGGAAACTCAGCCCAATGGCGCGTATAAACCTTATGCGAAAGAACGTTGGGAAGTATTGAGGGAGGAAAATGATTGGCATCAAGCCCAAAATCAAAAATCTTGGGAAGGCTATCATCAACATGCGCAAAAATATCCACAAGGAAGGCATTTTCAAGAAGCGGTAGAACGCAAAAAAGCGTTTGAACCGCAGCTAAATGCTCCAAAATAATAGATTTACGAATGACTGAAAGCGTCAATTCTTCGGAATAGACGCTTTTTTTTTTAACACATAGGGACATAGGATACATAGGTTTTTTTAACACATAGGGACATAGGATACATAGATTTTTTTTAACACATAGGGACATAGGATACATAGATTTTTTTTAACACATAGGGACATAGGACACATAGTTTTTTTAACCATTGGTAATAAATAATTTAAAAAATCTATGTGTCCTATGTCCCTATGTGTTAAAAAATCTATGTATCCTATGTCCCTATGTGTTAAAAAAACCTATGTATCCTATGTCCCTATGTGTTAAAAAAACGCCAAAATTTATCGCACGACCGTAACATCGCCTTGTTTTATCTCGGTTTCGCCATCCAAATATTCAATTTCCGCCATGTACAAATAAACCCCCGGATTCACTACTCGACCATTGAACGAGCCATCCCAACCATGTGCAGGGTCATCTGGGAAAAAATTATTTTGAATAAAGAGGCGATTCCCCCATCTGTCAAAAATTTGGAACGTTTTAATTTTTTTTACCCCTTTGCCCGCTTGTATCACAAAAAGGTCATTCCGACTATCGTTATTCGGCGAAAAAATATTCGCAAAATAGACAGGATGTTCTCGGTCCACCCCAACGTGCATTCGCGCACTCGTTTTACAACCGCGTGCATCGGTCACTTCCACTTGATACGTCGTTTGGCGAATCGGTTTGACCACAATACTGTCGCAAATCGCCCGTCGGCTACAAGCAGAATCAATATTATTCGACCACAAAATCTTTGAAACTTTGTTATTCGCATCCATGCCTACCTGAACAACTATCAAAAGGCTATCACCTAATCGCAACATTGTATCATTCCCCATTTTAACATTCACTTGGGGATATTGCACCAAAGCCACCGTCGTATCAAATTCGCAACCGCCACCATCTTGCACTCGAATCCGATAGCTTTTAGAACATAAATTTTTCAACGAATCCGAAGTGGTAAACACATTTCCATCCAAAGAATAGAGATACGGTTTAATCCCACCCGTTACACCCAAGATTCGGATACTCCCATCACATTCTCCATAACATTTGGGCGCATTGAGGCGAAATGCCATTTGTGTCGGTCGATTGTTATTGCGGAAAACACGCACGGTATCCGTCGCAGCACAACCATTTTCAACCGTCGTTACCCGCAACACGTATAATCCAGGTTCATTCACCGTCGGCGTTAGACTCGTGGTGCCCGAAAGCAAATTACCATTCGTCGTCGTCCATTGATACGTCGTGCCGACGGCTAAAGTCGAACCGCGCCCCGAAATCGGTATCGTAATATTTACACAATTTAAAGTATCTATCACCGACGCTTTCGCAACAGGTCTATTCATATTTCGATTCAACGTAATGGAAGTCGAATCCACACACGCATTTGTAACGTCGCGCACAATTAACCAATATTTACCCGCACTATCGACCGTTGGCGTAAGCGAATTTGTCCCCGTTTTGAAATGCGCGCTATGCGTACTTGTATCCACTCGCCAAGTGAACGGATAACGCGCTCCATTCGCAGAAGTACGTGCATCCAATGTTACAATCGTGTCAACACAACTAATATTCGGTGCCGCCAAGATTTGAGCAATCGGTTTTATCCGATTATTCACCACTGTAATCGTGTCCGATTGAACACAACCATTATACGCATTCGTCAATTGCAACGTATAAATACCCGCATCCCGAACAATCGTAAGCGGACTTGTACTAAAAGTCGTCGTCGGACTCGACCATAAATAATCAATCCGTCCGATGGGAGTCGAAGTCGAACCATTCAAAATAACGGAATCCATCGAACAGGTCAGTGCTGGAAGATTGCGGAGCAGTACCACTTTCGGAGCCGCCGTATCTATTTTAACAACTACCGTATCCATTGAAAAACAATGACTTATCGTATCCGTTGCCGTTAACTGATACGTTCCGGGCTGTCCCACTGAAAAAGTACCTGCATTGCCCACCAACGGACCCGACCATTGATATACCACATTACTACCATTATTCGTCGCGCTGCCAATCGAAACTTGACGGCGATTACACGTAATCGAATCGTCCACTCCTGCATTCGCAAGCGGCGCGGATAAGATATGGACAACCACAACCGCTGTATCATTGCCGCAAGGAGCCGTTCCATTTACGACGTAAGCAAAACGATACGTCCCTGATAATTGCAAACGCGTCCTAAATGTCCCTGCGGCGGATACAAAGGCACTGCCTGTGGAACGCGTTGTGGAAGTTTCTATCCATTTTCCACCCGCTTGTTGTCCTGCAAGGCGAGTGGTCAAAGTAATCGTCGTATCCAAATTACCGCAAATGCGGAGTGGCGGCGCAGCTATCCCTGCGGTTGCACGCGGACGCACCGTAATCCGCACCGTACCATTTGCCGTACTGACACAACTATTCGCATCCCGCACCGCTTTCAAAGTATAAGTCGTTGCTACATTGGGCGCGACCCGAATGAAATCTCCATTTTTCACATTTTTGACCGTAGAATCTTGTACGCCATCGTTGAAAACAACTATAAAAGGAGATTTGCCCGTCAAATTCAAAACCAAGGAAACACTATCATTTTGACAAATCGTCGTCGTTCCCGTTCCCCAAACGACGGTGGGGTTTGCGTTGAAAACAATCGGAAGGCTTTGACTCGCATTAAAACAAGGATCCAGCAACCGAACGTGTCCTAAACTATCATCGCCCGCAATCGCCGCAATGAAATACATCGTCCCCAAAACCATCGGCGCTTGGAAACTAAAAGTGGGTGAAGCACTTCGGCTTAAAATGCCAGTTTGCGGATTGCCCGTGTGCAAAACATATTCAAACGCATCATCCGCTTGTAAAAAACGAGTCGGTCCGCCTAAGTAATTCGCCGTAATCGGACTTTTTTCACAGGATTCCAAAGCAATACCCGTTCCAGTGGAAATGTCCATATTTCCCGCATTCGTAAGACAATTGTTACAGGTTTTTGAACCCGTTAAACTTGTCGTACAATTATGGGCATCCTTTACCAAAAAAGTATAACTTCCAGGGGGTTGCGCCGTCGAAACGAATTTGTCATTCGTGACCACTCCTGCAAGCGCATTCGTATTACCAAGATAGACTTTATAAGGCGCAATACTGCCACTTATCGGAAATTGCACCACTAATTGACTATTATCTGGACTACATTGTTCCACTAATTGCGCTAAATCAATGCTTGGAATAGGGCTAAAAATCACTTGAATCGTATCTTTTTTAGAACAAGTGCCATTGGTTTCCGTCCAAATAAAATTATAAGTATCTGATAATGAAACAGTTATATCAGTAGTCGGTTTATTGACATCCGTATAAGTTACATCTAATGGGCTTTGTGGAAAATGAGTCCAAGTCCCCGTACCCGATGCAGATACCGCCGTCAAACGATGCGATAAACCACAAATCACGGTATCCCGCCCCGCATTCAAATTATTGAAATTCGATACAGCAACATTCAGCGAAGTACTCGCGCTGGTACCACAAGCATTGCTCGCCGTGACGGACACAGTGCCGCTAACCGTATTCCCCCAATCGATGTAAATACTATTCGTACCATTGCCCGAAAGAATCGTTGCACCTGAAGTCACCGTCCAAGTATAGGTGGAGGCACCCGATACAGGATTCACTTCATAAGGCAAATTATTTAAATTCGTACAAGGAGCCGTATTACCCAAAATTTGATTTGGCGCAGCAGGTATTGTGCCTAACGATATTCCGCGAGATGGAGATGATGCACTATTGCCACAAAGATTGACCGCTACTACTGAAATATTACCTGCGGAGTTGCCCATTTTGAATGTAATACTGGAATTCGTTGAACTCCCCACTGGCGTACAACCCGCAGGCAATGTCCAAGCATAACTCGCTGCACCCGCTACTGCCGCAACCGACGCTTGAACCACATCCCCCGTACAAGCCGTCGCAAGCGCGACAACATTACTCGGCGTTGCAGGTACGGAACCCGAACCCGCAATAACAGTCGTTAAAGTATCATAAAAAATTTTATATTTACCAAACGCGCTGACCGAATCTCGTACAATGACTTGATACGTACCCGCATTCGAGGTCGTGATATTATCGTTCGTACCGAGTAGCGCGGGATTGCCTTGCAAAGACCATTGATATTGAAAATTATGTGCAATACTACTATTTCCGTTATTGCAAACGCCAGAAACAGCTGCTGTTATCGTCGTATTTGGAGTCGCACAAGAAATAGTGTTATTGGTTGGATTGACGACCCAAGCAATTTCTGCATTGTGCAACGAAAAACGAACCACACTATCACAACCGTATTGAGACGCGCCCGACAACGTTGACCGCAAACCCGATTGCGTACAATTGCCCGACCCCGCCGTAACTGAAAAAGTAGAACCACCCACTTGAATCGGTTGCCCCGGACGCGCAAAAAATTGTTGCGTAGAACTGGCGGCAGGATGGCGATTGACATTAATCGTGACAACACTATCACAACCTGTAACCGATGTCCATGTATAATTAATGGACTCTGTTGCGGGCGTTCCACCGTTATAATCCATTGAAATCGTGGGTGTTGCGTTTGCAGGATTGTTATTCGATGCACTGCCATACGTTAGCGTAGGCGTGTTTGGGCAAAGGCTATAAGTCGGATTTACGCCTGAAAAATTCGTCCCGACAGTCACCGTTTTACAAATTTGCGCGCCTGTACCACATTCGCTCTCATACTGAACACAAATTTTTGCCGTCCCACTCGCAGGCATCGCGGGCACGACGTAGAAAGAATCGGTCGAAATATGACCACTTGAAACCCCATTCAGCGAAATCGACCAATTGTAAATACTGCCATACCGATTGCGCGGACACGAATATCGAATATTCGGCGCATTCGCACAAACCGTTGTCGGTCCCGTCAAAGTCGTCGGTGCAGGATACGTTAAATTTTGTTGTTGAATGGTCGTGCCTTCCAATACGTCAATCGTGTAAGCACAAGGCGCGCCTCCAAATCCATCCACCAACAAATAATAATAATTATTCGTGGTCAATCCATTCGCACGCAATTCCGTTACAGGATTGCCCTGCGTGCCGCCGAAATTGGAAACCAATTGAAAAGCAGACGCACTATTACAATCCGACGTAGAAAATAAGCCCGCTTGCACGCCTTCGGTACAATCGGTTGCCGTCAGGCGCAACACCAAACGCGTACTTTTAGCTTGCACCTTAATCCATTGCGGACTTTCAACGGTGCCCACAAAACCATTCGGCACCAAATAAGTTTGATTCACTTGCGGAATCGGAACACGACTACAAAACGCATCTAAACTGGCTGTGCCACAAATCAACGGCGCGGTACAGGGATTATCCGTAGGAGTCGGGGTGTCACATTGCGCGTGCAGTGACGGGTTCGCCACAGCGACCGCGAACAACAGGGGCAACAGCCGCCAATTAAGCAATATTTTTTTCATACCGTGTGTTGTCAGAGTTTTCGATAGCACCGTCATGGAGGAATGAGAAATGGTTTATGATTGAATTGCAATAGATTGATAATGAATGTTTTGCATAAATGCCATTCATCATTCATCATTCATCATTGCTCGTGGGAACATTCTTTTTGAAAAACAAACGTTCTTTAAACAGATTTATTTTTAAGAGAAGGGAAGCGTTTTAAATTTGAAATTCAATTATATTTAAAAGATTGATAAACAATGGGAAAAGTGGGATAAAACAAAAGGCGTTTCTTGCAAGAAACGCCTTTCGATGGGCTAACTCTGACAGTGTTAAATATTTTCAAACTCAAAACTCAAAGAAGATTTTGCAAAATTGCACCATTATATGGTGTATATCAATAACCTATTTTAGGAATTTTGTAACTACTTAGCTGGGTGTAAAAACAATGGTTTTATGATTTAAAACCTTAATAATTTGTTGAAATACATTCATCTGGTGTTTGCGTACCGTAGAAATAAAACCTTGAATCCGGGCATAGTTT
>JBDKKX010000170.1:0-9997 GCA_039795795.1 Bacteroidota bacterium
AAAGGATTTTATAAATTTTAAATATTTGTATAATTTTTATTTTTCTATATATTATTATTTATATTTTTTTTTTTTTTTTTAAAAAAAAAAAAAAGAAGAAAAAAGGAATAATCTGTCAACAAACCTGCTTTAACCAATTGATATTCAATGAGTTATGCTCAAAAAGTGTTGACAGATTGTTGACAGAACTTTGTATTCGCCTCCAAAAAACGGCTAAAAATGAAAAAAAAAACGTTTTAATCTTTTTGCGAGCGTTTTTATTGATTTTCTTATAAACAAAAACGCCGATAGCAAGTGCATATCGGCGTTTTTGTTTGAAAAGCAAAAATGCTTTTTAAAACAAAAAACAAGAACTCAATTTTCTTTTTAAAACAAGAATAAGCAACCGTTCTTGTTTTAAAAAGAAAAGCCTTTCAAACAAAAAAATAAATATTATAAGGCTTATTTAGCACAAACAAAGTTCAAAACCCCACTAAAATTCCACTAAAATTCCACTAAAATTCCGCAAAACAGTAAAAAAGCATGTTTTTTCCGTTTTTTTCCCTCCTAAAATCCTACTAAAATTCCACTAAACGGTAAAAATTAGTGATTTTTGCATTTGAGTCGCCACTAAAATTTCGCTAAAATTCCACTAAGACAAAAAAAAACCTGATAGTTTTGCTATCAGGTTCAAAAAAAAAAACAAGCATTGCATCATATCGAATTTTTTGCCCACAAAAAGTAGTTGGGGTACTTTTGAATCACATTCAAAATCTTATTTGCTTCCTGCGCATCGGCTTTTTCGTCACTCCTGAACAAAGCCTTTTGCGCCCAAAGATGCGTCCAATACTGGGTGAACAAAGGGTCGTTCATAGAGCCGAGCGTATTCACGGAAAGTGCCCATTTGTTGCAACAATCCAATAACAGCACTTGCTCTGCGTAACACATCGCCGCCCAAATCGGTAAATCGGTATCCTGCGGATGCGCCAACATGTAATGGATACTTTTACCACAATACACCGAATGTTTTTTACTATTTCTAAACCAAAGAAAAGACGCATTGAGTTGATACGGTTGCGATTTAAGCAATTCACTCGCGTCATCGCACGCGCCGTTTTGAAATAATTGCCTCCAATTGGGCAAATTGTAAGTTTCGTAATGCGCCGCCACTATATCTGATTTGAATTGGAAGTTATCCAACGGTTGCCAAAGGATTGCATCGATGTCGATAAAAATAGGATTTTCCACTTTGTTAAGCGCATCCTGATAGGCAAAAATCTTAGACCCCGCCCAAAATTTAACATGATTGATGCTGGGCATCGAATCCAACGTTTTGGTGTCTATGGAATCGTACAATCGGTCCAAACCAATCCTTTGAAGAAAAGCAAAACCCGCAGAATCGGCGTAGAGCTTGAAATGCGCGCGGGGATGATTGGCTTTGAAAACGGCAACACTTAGGATTTGAACCATTCGTTCGACCTTACTAAAATTTAGATTTTCGACCGTTCCCCCTCTGGCAAGGTGTGGCGCGAGGCAAAAGATATGATGAATATGCATGATGAACTTTTAAACAAATAGGCTCTAAAAGTATCCCTTAAAGAGCCTATCACAGAATTTCAGAATTTACTTTTAATCTACAACCAAAATACTTACTTTATTTCGGGAAACCCTGTAGCAAGCAACAAATTCGCACGGGTTTGCAAAATGCTCCAATCCTGCTCATTCGCCTTGATTGCGACACTTGCCGCTTCAAATTGGTCAGACAAGGCTTTGAATTTTTCATTCGTGGTACTAGATTGGTAAACATACGCTTGTTGACCCGCCTCGTTCACGATGACCATCAAAGATTCCTCTGAATCGCCACTTTCCAAAACGCCATCTACTGTAACGGGAATCGAAACATCGCCAGAGAATTGGATTTGATACGATTTGCCAAAAACCACCACCAAATTCAATTTTTGCATTACATACGCAAATAAATCACTCGCCGTAATACCCGCTTGAGGTTTGTTCGGATTCTGGTCTTTTTCGTAATCGTATGGCAACGCAGTGTAATCGCCTTTCACAGCACCAAGCCGATCAATTTGCGTTTGTTGCGTCGCTACCGTTTTCCCTAAGTTGGTTACATCTGTATCCAATGTAACTACTTTGGCTACCATTTTGCCAAAACGGTCTTGGATTGATTCCAAAATAGACATGATGGTGAAACTCAAGTTTTTGATTACCTTGACCTCACCCAATGCGTTTGCAAAAAAAGCAATGACGATTCTTAAAAAATTTAACATGACTCACTTTTTAATTATAAAAAAAAATTTGTACTTTACTTTAAATAATACCGCACTTCGACCACAATTTCATCCCCAATCGCCCAATTTGCAAAATTGGAATCGGTTTTGGTCGTCGTCACGGGCAAAACCCCACTGGTGTAAATAATGGGTGCCACATAGCGCGTAAACGCAATCGTCACCACCGCATCTTTGACCGTCGCAACCATCCATGTTTGAAGGATTCCATTTCTCCAAACTAACGGTGCATCGGGCAAGAGTTCTTGCTGAGCCGTGACCCCATCGGTCAGTGCATAAGAAAACGATGCACTTGCAATCAATGGTAAATTCGTGGATGTAATGATGCAAACCGCTTTAAATGAACCTGATACATAGCCCAACCAAGGCAGTTGATTTTTATTTAACACACTGGTCATGCAATGAATGAATTACAGATTCAAAAAATAGTTTCTATTTTTGGGAATATGCAACTTCTACTGCAATCACATCGCCCACCGTAATATATGCCATATCTGCGGCAACCACTGGCGTAATGGTTACGGTGGTAGCGGTTACAATTGCGTTAAATTGGGTTTCTACCAAACCATTTCTCAAAACGTTCAGCGCAGTGGACAAAACGGTTTGCGAAGTCGTAACCGGATAGGTGAAAGGGAACGAAAAGGTCGTTGCGCCCGCCGCAGGCACATTTGCCGCCGTGATAGGACACAAAACCTTGAACGTACCCGATGCAAACCCCAAATATGGAATTTGATTTTTATTTAATACTGAAATTGCCATTTAAAAAAATTTATTTACACGTTGACGGAATCTCATTGGACATCGGAATTTCATACTTTGCCTTAAAAACTAATTGTAACTTATTGATTTTCAAGGCGTATTCGTAATTCAATTGAGTGATTTTATCGCTCAATTCCTTCTGGAGCTTTGCCGATTCATCGGAATAAGTCTTGAAATCCACTTCATATTCTATCGTTTTCTTCCTATGAAGATTCGATTTCAACCGCGTTTCCAATTCCTCTGTCCGTTTCTTTGATGCGCATATCTCGTCTTGCAAGGCTCTATTCGCATATTCATCAGGCGTTTGCGATTGGGCTGACCCAATCGCAACCCCAAAACAAAAATATAATAGATAACTTAATTTTTTCATTTGAATTATTTTTTTCTTATAGCCGTCTCCGCGCAGAAGACCAAATACCCTGATAAAGCGAAATAAGTCGTTTTAGCGGCTTGATTTTCCGCGTCCAAACCTTGTTTAGCAGAAAATGCTGCACCCAACCACAAAAATTTAGCACCATATTCGCCCACCAAGTTCATTACAGCTTGAATCGCATCCGCCAAAATAGGCACGTATGGTGTTGGAAGTTCCCAATTCGCCACTTCGAACTTTCCGCCCGTCGGATTGCCTTCCTTTGCTCCTTTTTGTTGTTTTTCCACCAACGGCTTCCATTCCGAACCATCGGGTTGAATATATTTACCATTTTGGCGAATCAATAAGGCAAAATATTCAAGGGTTTCATAGATTTTAGTAGCATTCATGTCCGCGCCGTAAAGCGTCGACATGACATTGAAGGATTCCTCATCCCCGTAAGCAAAATCCACAAAGACCAACATCGGCGTTTCAATCCTATCGAGTTTCCATGCTCTGCTCAAAACAGCCTTGTTGCCATCGTTCAAAACGGGTTGAGTGCGCACTTTTGATACTGCCATGCCTTGACTGCGCATTTTTAAATTCGCTTGTGCAATGGCTTGACAAATCATGGATTCGTTCCCTTTTGGTGAAAATTTGCCGTCATTTTCCTTTTCTATGATGTAATCCGTTACAAGGAAGATTTGTATATCCATTACTTAAACATTAAAAACATTCTAAATATTCAACCCTCAAACAATTGCCTTCCACAATTTGGAAGGTCGGAGTCCCCACTATCGCACCAAATTTGACTTCTGCGGGTACTTCAATACAAGCATTTTCACCTTGTAAATCGTACTTTTTAGAGTCGCCGGGCAGCAAAACAAAACCGTCCAAAGAAACCAATGTAGTACCCAAATTGAAAAAACATATAAATTTGGAGATGTAAGGCATTGATTGATTTTTCACCAATGTATCTACTCTCAGCCGATACGTCATTTTTTAGCTTTTTTAAGTTTTTTTTGCACCATTTCCACCACCATTTCGCTTTCTTGCGCCATATCTAACACGGTTTCGATGACTTCCAACGGGTTTTCATTTGGAAACATCTGCGCAAGGCGTTCAAAAATTGCAGCGAAACGCTTTTGAAACTCCATTTTAGAAGCCGCTTCTTCTGAATTCACTTCGCTATTGGGCGATTCCACCGATGCGATGACGGTCGTAGGCGCGTAAGATTGCGGATATACGGTTTTTAAAATCGCTGGGAAATGCTCTTTTACAATCCCCTTAATCAATCCCCCGATGCCGTCATCTTCCTTTTTCTCTTTTTTTTCGCGCCTAATCCGTTCAATTTCATTCTCTTTTTTCAACGCATCGAGTTTCAAATCCTGAATTTGGTCTCGGTAGCGATTCAGTTCATTCTGATTCGAGTTCATCAAACCCATTACCAGTTCAACGCCTTGAATCCCATTCAAACCACTCACGCCTTGACTCGAAATGCGCCCAGTATTGCCCACCGATGCACTTTGTTGCGGATTGCCTATCACAAAATCGTGTACAATCTTGCCTTTTCCAGCGTTTTCGTGGGTCATCAAAACCATTTTGTACTCGCCCGCATCGAGATCCGTTTCCGCTTCAAGGACACAGTTCCAACTTTCATCCAGCCGTTCTTTTTTATCCTCCGTCTGCATGATGTTTTCGGTCACAGCCGCTTTTCTTACGCCTTTTTTGTCGTAAATCACCCAATAAGGGCGTTTTTCTCTAAAAAAAAGCCTTTCCAAATCTGATAGGGTCTTCATGCAACCATTTATTTTAGAAATTTAAACACTACTTCGATTTCTGCATTCACTGGAGCATCGTATTTAATCTCCGAACCCAGCCAATCGATATTGCTCAGTTCTATTGAAAAAAAAGCACCCGATAATTCATTGACCGTTGCGATAATATCCACGGGGAGCGGGTCAAATACCGTTTCCCCGTGGCTTTTTAAGGTCAAATGTCCATTTTTTACAGCATCCGTACAGATTTCGCCCTCAGATTCCGCAACTTTACCGTTTCGCCGTATCCAACAACCCAAAATATGCGCACTGCCGATGGTATTGGAGGACGGGAATTTTAAAACTTTTTGATTTGCTGCTTTAGTCGCAGTCATCGTTTTGTAATAGACGTTATTGGACATTTTTTACTCTTTACTTGCCTTCAGCGATTTCAGAAACATATTTTTTGATTTTATCGTCATTGCAAATTATGACGTATCCATCTAACTCTATTTCGACTCTTAACATCGTGTTGGCATTCAGCATTGCAATATTGGAATAATCGCCGTCGCTCGGAATTTCGAGAATCAATTTTTGCTCCTTTCCACCGCTCATAATCAAAGTCGTGTGCAAATCCACCTGATGATGCCCATAATTGACAATATCTGGGCGATTATTTGGATCCACCTTGAACATATTAATCGGAGAACCCTCCAAATAGTCAAAATTTTCTACTTTGAGCGAAAACTTTCCATTATAAAAACATTCAATACTTTTAAGCACTGTGTCATCCGTTGTTACCGCAGACGAAGGCAAAATTGTTGAAGTTTTCGTGAAAATGCTCGGATAAGGATAGGTCACAACCTTTCTATCGCCATATTGCGGTACTCCATTCACCAATGGAATCAATGCAATCCCAATAGACATGCTCTCCGTGATGAAAAAACGATTTGGTGCTAACAACAATTCCGCGCTTTTTACCACTGATTTTGCATCTTGAAAATAGATGTTTATCGTCGAAGAGTTGTTTTTTAATTCCCCAAATCCGCGTAATTTACTCGGCTGAATAAATTCTCTTCCAATCTGCGGAAAAGTATCCCGCAAAAAATTCAACAATTCTTTTTTGGCTTCGGGCAATGGTTGCCCTTTATATAATTGCATTTTTTTGAATTTAATGTATTAAAAATCAAGGTTTTACAGAAAAAATACTATCGGTAAATACTATCGGTTCAAAACTAAACCGCGTCCCGATGCCCGTTCTTCAGGGGAATAGGCATAGCCCACTCCGTGACCTTGAACATGGTCTAAATCTAAGATTACGCCGCCACGAATTCCATTTGTTGCGGCGGGTGCTGGTAAACCAGGATTGTCCGCAGGAGCAGCATTGCCTTTAGGCAGAAAACCTTGGAAAATAGTTGGATAATTCTTATCCAATAAATCTAAAATCCCTACAGCTCCCGCGCCTTTCGCCATTGCACGCGATTCGTCCGTGTCCGCGTACCAAAGTGCCGCCGCAATCCCTAATTTTACGATGCCAGGCGAATTTTTTGTTTCTTTTGCTCCAAAAATTGCCTTTACCAACGGATTTACCAGCATTTTTGATCCCACCGCGCCCGCCGCAATCCACGCACCTTCCACCAATTCCTTTTTATCATTGGCACTAAGGCTGCCAATGTTACCCCCTTTTTTCTTTTTACAACCTGTGCAAGCCATAATAAATATTGTTATTAAAATAATTTTAAAATAAAATTTCGATAAAGGGACTATTTCTTTTTGCCCCGCGTTCCTTTTACTGCTTTTTTAGCCTTCGTTCCCACCGCAGGTTTGCGTTTTTTGGTAGAACCGACCGCTTTTGTTGCTTTTTTAGGTGCTTTGGTGCCTTTGACCGCTTTTTCCAATTTTCCAATTTGCGCCTTCAACGATTTAATTTGAGCTTTAACGGTTGCCGTTGCACCCACTTTGGCAGTCGATTTGCGTTTTTTAACGCCGCTGATTGTACAAGTGTCGTCAATGACGCTTTCCGCCTTTTTTTTCGCCTCTTTTTCATCCATTCCATTCTTCACGGAACGCGCCACATACTTTTTGCCCGCTTCGTTTAAATCCGTTTTAAGGATTTTGCCCTCGCAATGCTTTTTTTTCGCGGCTTGGAGGTGTTGATATGCATTTTTTGCCATAAAAAAATTAATGATTTGTAATTAAATAAAGGGCAATCAATGCCCCTGCTATCATCATCGCATTATTGCCCGATTCGACCACTTTATCCATTGTTTTCGACGCGGCTTGTTCTTTTTGGGCGGTACGCTTGTCCCAATCCTTTACGATTTGGTCAGTATCATACGGTTTATCATCGGAATTTGCAGGACTGGGCATCACTTTGTTCGCAGGAACGACTACTTTTTCGGGTTTCTCGCCCGCAGGATTCTCCACATCGGTTTGACCAACGGCATCCGCAATCTCCTTTGCACTACCCGCATCGTCTTTGGAAACCGCAGGCGTAGATTTTTGGAATAAAGAACCTATTTTCGTAATCAGCTGTATCAGAAAAGGGATTGCTGCATCAATTAGCTCCGCAAGAAAACCGATGCGATGACCACTTACCGATGATTTTGCGGCATCATTTAAGACCAATTCGGGTTCTTTTCCAAACTTTTTAGTGATTTCCGCCCGAATTGCCGCAGTAATTTGGGTTTTGTCCGTTCCCGAAACACTTGAAATCCAATTGATTACCGATTCTTGTTTTGCTTTTTTCGCCTCAATCGTTGCACCTAAATTCTTCTTAAGAAAAGTGTACAGAAAAAAGGGCGAGGCAACGGGCAATGCCACTTTAAACACCCAATTGACCAATTTTTTCCAACCTTCTTTTAATGCCGCAGCCACTTTTTCCGCCGCAGATACGACGGCATCTTTGACTTTCACCGCCGTATCCTTCACTTTTTGCCAACCCCGCTTCAACGATTCAAAGGAAATCCCAATGAGATTGCCCACAGAATCAAACTCAAGCACTGGTGGCACAAATGCGCGCGTCGTTTCTAAACTTCCTATCCCCGATATCGGAACTCGGTATCCCAACCAACGATAAAATTCTCCTTGAGACATTTCCGTAATATCATTTTTCAAAATGGAATTCGGAATATCTTTCGTGGCATTGTGGAATGCCGCCGCCGTATCCGACACGGATAGCGCAACCCCAATCCGCATGCCTGCAATTTCTACGATTTGACTCATTTGTTTTTCAAATTTAAAGTCCTCTTTTCTGTAATATTCTTTTTCCGAATCAAAATAGTCCCAAACTGCGTCCAGAATCACTTCCCGTCCGTCCAAAATCGCTACTGGATACACATGCGTCACGTCTCCTTTGCGATAGCTGGAAAATCGTATTAGGTACGGAATCCCCAAATTTTGCAAAACCGATACGATAAACAGCGTAAAGCTCTTACAATCCCCTACTTTCGACTTCCACAATGCCGCAGGATGTTGCACATATTGAAACCCAATCGGGTCTTCCTGATACGTGATATTATCCTTTACAAAATGCCACAAATCCCGTAAGCCATTGTAATCTCTCGAAAACTGATGGGAAAACTTTTCCGTTTGCCGCCAAATGTCTTTTTGATTCACTTGAAAGATAATCCGTTGAATATCAACGGTTTTTCCATTTTCATAATGAATCTTTTTCTTATTTTGAGGGGCTATAATGCTAGTTGTCACAAGGTAATTGAGATTTCTTCGTGATAAGGCAAAGTGATAGGCAATTGATTCAACATGCCGTGAAGTGTGCCCTCCACCGTCACGCCTTCCAAAATGCGCGCACCCGGATTGTGAACTGCCAAAATAATTGCCGCTATTCCATCCACGAATTTACCGCGCACGATAAAAGGAATTTCTTGAATTTGTCCTGGCATAATCGGCGCATCTCCCCATCCCAAATCAATGGAAGCCATTCGATTGCCCCGCCACTTCAATTGTCCCGCAAAATGGTTAACGGTTACGGGGGTACTGCTTTGATTTTCCAATAACCACGTCAATTCCAATACAAAATCGCCATGCAATAGATTATTCCAAAAATCTTGAATCCGCACTCGAATAATTTTGGAATGTAAGCCATTCACAATCTTTTTTCCCGTAAAATAGAGATACCCGCCGATAATCCCCGCTAATATCAATCCATTGCTAACTTTCATTTTCTTTTTCGTTTTCCATGTTAGAAATATTTTGTTTCAAGGAATCCAGCGTTACCCGAATTTTCTTCCGAATCACTTGTACCCAAAACACGGCTGCATAAGCCAATTTCAAGGATTTCGTAAAAATCAATATCACCGCAGACGCAAACGTCAAAAACGATTGTGCATCTGCAAAAATCAATTGATGAAAAAATGGAATCACACCATCCGTTGATAACCAACTTTTGAAAAAAGATTCACTCAATTGATACAAAATAGACCAATAAGGCACTTCTAATAACATTGCTTTCATTTTCATTGTCCGTAAATGTAACTGTTGATTCGGTCGCGCACGCCTTCCCGAAAGCTTTCGTAAACCGAAGTATTTTCCAAATGATCCAATCGCCAACTTTTGATACAATCATGTGTATTTTTGGCATCGTCCGCATTTAAAATGCTCAAAAGCGTGTCTGTAATTTGAGATTTATAATAACCGGACTTTGCCGCTTGATAATCCGCAGTAGAATATTTGCACATTTTGGTCATAATGTATTGCATACAAGTGCCCGGGCGTTGCATCATCCAATCGAAAAAGAGGCTTGCAACCCATTTATCTTTGATTTCTGAAATGCGCGCACGCTTCATCACAGTCGAGACAAAAAGTTTTTTAGCATCTTCTTTGGAAATGTT